>CAYLWG010000208.1:1736-5102 GCA_964387235.1 uncultured Dehalococcoidales bacterium | reverse complement strand
CGAAAAGCTGGAACGACGAAAATGGCAAGTTCGGCGAACGAGTAACCCCACTGAGTTCGGTTGCGGCCTATGTCCCCGGCGGAACGGCCCCGTTGGCATCGACGGTAATAATGACAGTTGTTCCTGCAAAGGTTGCCGGAGTAGACGAAATAATCGTCGCAACGCCGGCCCCGGGCGATTCGATGCCGCACCCGGCCATACTGGCCGCTGCGAAAATTGCCGGTGCCGACCGGGTGTTCAAGCTTGGTGGTGCGCAGGCTATCGCAGCGCTAGCCTACGGAACGGAATCAGTACCTGCGGTCGATCTGATATGTGGCCCCGGAAGCGTATGGGTGACCGCAGCCAAGAAACTCGTCTTCGGCGATGTTGGAATAGACGGGCTGTATGGCCCGACAGAGACGCTTGTGATTGCAGACGAAGCGGCAGACGCTTGTTTAACCGCGGCTGACCTGATTGCACAGGCCGAGCACGATACGGTTGCCATGCCGATCCTCGTTGCACTGTCGGAGGCCGTTGTCGAACTAACGGAAGCGGAAATCGAGCGCCAACTGGAAAACCTGCCAAGAAGCGATACTGCACGAGCGGCGTTTGCAAACCGTGGTGTGGCCGTGGTTGTGTCTAACACTGACGAGGCCATCCAGGTCGCCAACGCCGCGGCCCCGGAACACCTGTGCATCCTCACAGATAATGCAGATGAGCTCATAGGAAAAGTTCGGAATGCAGGCGGTCTGTTCGTCGGTGAATGGTCGGCGGAGGTCATGGCCGACTATATAGCCGGTCCATCTCACGTAATGCCCACCGCTGGCACTGCCCGGTTTTCATCTGCGCTTTCGGTAAGAAATTTCGTTAAAGTCACACCCGTACTGACTTTCGACGATGCGACATTCCTCAAACTGTCGAGGGATGCAGAAATCCTGGCGAAACTGGAGGGCTTGCATGGTCACGCGGCCGCGTCCGAGATTCGTCGGCGGAAAATGATTGGCGAATAGTCGCCTGACGGTTCACACTTGCCCAATATGTCTCAACTCGAAAAACTCATGCGACCGCACATGGTCAAAATAGCGACCTATCACGGGGTAGACCCATCAGAAGAACTCGCACGGAAGGCCGGAATCAAGCCCGGAGACGTGATTCGACTGAACGCAAACGAGAACCCTTACGGCCCGCTCGATAAGGTTTCGGCGGCGTTATCCAATCTACCGCTTCACCTGTACCCCGATCCAAATCAGCGAAAGCTGCGCGCTGCGCTCAGCAAGTACACAGGGCAGCCGGATGATCGGATAATGGCTGGCGCTGGCGGCGATGAAATAATCGATCTGCTGATGCGTCTGTTCGTTGCGCCAGGTCAGAAGGTAATCGACTGCGAGCCGACCTTCGGCATGTACAGTTTTTCCGCACGATTGGCTAATGCAGAAGTCGTATCGGTGCCAAGAAACTCGAATTGGGACGTCGATATTCCGGCCATGCTAGAAGCTGTAGATGATTCGACGCGTATCGTGTTCCTTGCTTCACCGAACAACCCTACCGGTAACCTGCTGGCCGAACAGGATGCGCGTGCCCTGCTCGATACTGGAGTCATCGTCTGTGTAGACGAAACGTACTACGAATTCTCAAACACCACGTTGTGCCAACTCCTCGATGAGTACGAAAACCTGGTGATACTGAGGTCGTTCAGCAAATGGGCGGGAATTGCGGGGCTACGTGTCGGTTACGCAATTGCATCCAGCGAATTGATTCTCCACCTGATCGATATCAAACAGCCCTACAACATTAATATCGCTGGTGAAGCTGCTGTGCTGGCCGCGCTGGACAACAGCGATGAATTGCTGGAGCGTGCTGCCAGCCTCATCGAACAGCGCAAGCGCCTTGAAGCGGCGATAGACCGCCTTGAAGGTATTTCGTACTATCCGTCCAAAGGCAACTTCCTGCTTTGCCGCTTTGAAAGACGTTCCGCTGAAGATGCCTATGCAGATTTGGCGCGGCGCGGTATTTTCGTCCGCAGGTTTCAACAGACCGTACTCGATAGTTCCCTTCGTATCAGCGCCGGGACTCCCGAACAGACAGAGTTGCTAATCGACGCCCTCAGAAACATTGTTTAGCGAACGTTCCCACCGTTAATATCGAACACAGCGTTCGAACCATTTGCGAGACCGAAGGTAGAGGCATGCCAGAAAATAAAGTTCGCGTCACGCCAGATCGTGTGGCAACGGTCGTTCGCGAGACCGGTGAAAGCAAGATATCCGTAACTGTCAATCTCGACGGCACTGGTAAATCGGAAATCGACACACCCATCGGCTTTCTGAAGCACATGCTGGACCAGATCGCTCGGCACGGCCTGATCGACCTCAAGGTTGAGGCCAATGGTGATCTCGAGACCGGGTCTCACCACACGGTCGAGGATACAGCTATCGTGCTTGGACGGGCCATCGACGAGGCACTGGGTGATCGGAAGGGCATAGTGAGGATGGCCGACCGTACATGCCCGCTTGACGAGGCCCTGACACAGGCGGTACTCGATCTTTCAGGCCGTGGTTACGCAGTAATCAATATGGGGCTGGACAATAACGTTGGAGAATTTCCGGCCGATTTAGCGCGTCACTTCTTCGAGTCGATGGCTGTTGAAGGCCGTTTCTGTCTGCACATACGCGTACTGGCGGGACTGAACGAGCACCACGTAATAGAGTCGGCGTTCAAGGCTTTTGCCCGGGCGTTGCGTGATGCTGCGCGCATAGACGACCGAAACCCCGATGCGGTGCCAAGCACCAAGGGTACCCTGACCGGTTGATGTTGCAGGATAGGATCGTCTCTTTTCCATTGTAGGGAGATATGATCGGGGCGTGGGTCAAACTTGTCTTCTGGCCCAGATGTTGCCCAAATTATGGCGGCGCTACCGGCCGTCCCGCCATCCGCGCTCAACAGCCACAATCCACTTTCTAAATCCCTTTAGCGCGTACAAGGGAGAGGGAGAACGGGCAAAAAGCCCTAGACTGCTTCCAGTACGTAGGTGAAGGTTTCGATAACGGGGTTGGCGAGCAGTTTTTCGCACATCGATTTCACATCGGCTTCCGCGGTTGCCAGGTCGTCGCATTCGATCTTCACTTCGAAGTATTTGCCGGCTCGCAGCGATCCAACGGTGCCGAAGCCCAGACGACCGAGAGCGCGGGCTATCGTGAGCCCCTGCGGGTCGTTAACGGTCGGTTTGAGCATGACGTGAATCTTCGCGAGATAGGTCACTTTGCCCCGGTTCGTTATTCCTGATGATTCCTGATCCACTACCTACGGCACACTTTCCGGTGCGCGGTCCTGGTACTCGTCGATGAACTGAAGGATCAGTTCCTCGTCGAACTCGTCCAGGTACATGTGATG
>CAYLWG010000208.1:0-1726 GCA_964387235.1 uncultured Dehalococcoidales bacterium | reverse complement strand
CACGCTGTGATAGTAATTTTGCTTGGCATATTCGGGTAAGCCGACATTATGAACTGTGAAGGATTTCGGGGGATGATGTCATCAAGGTTCTGCACCAGTTCCGGGCAGCCATCTTCACAGTCGTAATGTAGTCCGATTCCGCCGTGTTCAAGGTTGTGAATCAAGATTTCGTTGGGGAGTATCTGGTCATATCGACCCCATCTGGCAGGAGATGAAACGCCCACTGGAGTGTTGGCAGCACCCCAGTGAGGCCCCGATGTTGGAGGCACGAACTCGTATTCCACCGTATTCACATCGGTTACAGGAATATGGAATGCACCGTAATCCTCGTCGATTTCTATAAACCCACCAGTATTCAAACCCCGATGACCGGCGCTCTGTGGTGTGAGGTTTGGCGAAATGACCAACGCTGAAATAAACACGAGAGCAAAAACTATTCCGCCGGCCATCAGTAACGTCCGTTTGCGGCGTGCACGTGCCCGACTCTTCACCCGGCGCTCTTCGCGGATTTCGCCCTTGCTCATGCCGCGACGTTTTTCGGGGCGGGTAGTTGCTATTCGCTTTGTATCTGCCATGGAATCCCAAATGTCACACCTGTTGGTGTGCCCGTTAAATCAACAGTTATCTACAGTACCAGCGTCTTGCCCGACAGTCGCCGGTAAGACTCAAGATAACGCTCCCGGGTCTGTTCAATTACTTCATCGGGCAACGTCGGTGGCGGTGGCTCGCGGTTCCAATCGGTGTCGAGCAGCCATGCACGTAAATACTGTTTGTCAAAGGCTGGCGGGAAATCCCCCGGCGACCATTCATTAACGTCCCAGTACCGGCTCGAATCGGGTGTTAGCACTTCGTCAATTATCGTCAGTTCGTCGTCAATAAACCCAAACTCGAATTTCGTGTCAACAAGTATCATGCCCCGTCTGGCCGCGAAATCGTGCGCCACCTGGAATATCTCGATGCTCTTATCTTCGAGCTTCCTGTGCAATTCGACACCAATAAGATCCCGCGCTTCCGATGGTGTAAGCGGCATGTCGTGTCCTGACTTCGCCTTGGTAGATGGGGTGAACACAGGTTCAGAGAATCTTTCAGCGGCCTTCATACCCGCGGGCAGGGGAGCGCCGTTCATAGTTCCCGACTGCTCGTATTCAGCCCAAGCGGCCCCGGCGATGTAGTTTCTGACAATACACTCGATATCGATCCGCTCCGCTTTCTTGATCACCATAGACCTACGTGCCAGGCCCGTAGAAAGTTCTGCCAGGGCACCGGTTTTCTCGATACCCGCCATCGCAGCCTCATCGTTGCATGTAGCGATCAGGTGATTTGGCATCACATGGCCGATAACACTGAACCAGAACGATGACATCTGGGTGAGGATGATTCCCTTTCCTGGTATCGGCTGATCCATCACCACGTCGAACGCAGAAATTCGGTCCGAAGCAACCATCAGTAAACGACCGTCACCCAGGTCATATGTATCGCGAACTTTTCCGCGGTGCAGCAGGCCAGTCAGGTTAGTTTCGAACACTGCTTCCGTAACTTCAGACAATTTCAGTCTCCGTAATGCCTGCCCGTTCGAATATGTGGTCGACGTGATTAAGATAGAAATCGTAATCGAACAGGTTGTCCAGAGTTTCTGCGCTAACCCTGGAAGCAACTATCGGATCCGTTTTGATCAGTTCACGAAAATCAAGCTCCTCGTCCCACGCGCGCATCGAGTTTCTCTGGC
>CAYLWG010000207.1:0-5125 GCA_964387235.1 uncultured Dehalococcoidales bacterium | reverse complement strand
GGCCTACATCACAGAACAGCAGCCGGCCGGCAACAGCGCGAGGACATCCCATTTCGTGCGTCCAGATCATCATCGTCATGCCTGAATGAGCCAGTTCGCCCATCACGTCAAGCACTTCTTTAATCATCTCTGGGTCGAGCGCCGATGTCGGCTCGTCGAACAGCATGATCTTCGGCTTCATCGCAAGTGCCCTTGCAATAGCCACACGCTGCTGTTGTCCACCGGAAAGCTGTGTAGGGAATTTCTGAGCCTGCTCGGGAATGCCCACACGCTCAAGCAACTCCATAGCCAGTTCTTCGGCCTCCTGCTTAGGCATACCCCGCACTTTCTGGGGCGCAAGAGTGATGTTCCGAATTACCGATAGATGAGGAAACAAATTGAACTGCTGAAACACCATCCCGATTTCAGAACGAATCTGTTCAAGATTACCCACATCGTCGTTGAGTTCTATCCCATCGACAACAATTCGCCCGCCATCGTGTTCTTCGAGTCGGTTAATAGTGCGGATGAAAGTAGATTTCCCGGAACCGGACGGCCCGAAAATTACTACCACTTCCTTCTCGTAAACTTCGGCAGAAATTCCTTTCAGTGCCTGGAAATCTCCGAACGAGACAGTTACGTCCTCGCAAACAATGATGGGTGTTTTTGAATCTGTGGAACCGTTATCGGTCATCATCTTTCCCCTATACCCAGCACTTTTTCAAAGCGCTGACTGAGTCGCGACATACCCAGCGAACCACCCCAGAATAATAGGGCGATGAAAAATAACGCCTCTTTCTGTCGACCGATGAATTCGGTCTGTGCGAACGCTGCCTCCGCCCCACCGAGTGCGTCAGTGAAACTGAGAATTGTGAATAGAGTCGTGTCTTTCCAGAGAGCGATCATCTGGCTGATGAGAGCCGGAATGACCGCACGTATCGCCTGAGGCAACACGATGAACAGAGTTACATTAAAAGTGTTCAGCCCAAGCGCATATGCAGCCTCAGTCTGGCCCTTGTCGACCGACTGTAGCCCGCCTCGCACGATCTCCGCGATATAGGCACCGGTGAACAGGCTCACGATGAACATGGCACTGATTATCGGGTCGACCTGGAGCCAATCCGGGAGGAACGCGGGAAGGACGAATCGGGAAATAAACAGCCATGCGACCAGAGGCCCACCACGGGTTACCTCGATGATCGCGGTTGAGACGCCCTTCAGGACAGGCAACGAACTGGCCCGCGCCAGTGCCAGCAGTATCCCGAGTGGTAACCCGACGCCGATACCGATGATGGCCAGTAAAACGTTCAGCAGCAGCCCGCCCCACAACGCCGGTTTCACTCCTCCAAACCCGGCGATCATGATGACCGTGAACGGCACGAGTATGAGCCAGCCGAGAATGGCGACCCGACGTAATTTCGATTTCAGTTGCGGTCGGGTCTGCGCTAATCGTCCAACCCTGTAAGTGGCGACTGATAAGAGTATGGCCCCGCCGAACAACAGCCCGACACCACCGCTGGCTAGGAACACGAGGATGAAACCCACGATAATTCCGAGCCACACCATGTCGCGTCTGCTTGCTTGTGCAAGCAGGCCGTACGAGAGACCGCCGAGGCCAAAAACCAACCAGAGTGGCGGCCAAACTCGCCATTCTTCGCCCTGCGGATACCGACCGAGGAATATCAACCTTCTGTTGACGCTAATGATCGTCCAATCGGCGTCGATGAATATGAATTTTATTGCGGTGTAGATCACGAGGAGCAAGAAGCTGGTCACGATCACTGTCAGCACTGTGTTCACAGGGCTACTGAACAGGTTGTTACCCAACCAGCTGCGTGCTGAAACCATGCCCGACGAGGGGTTTTTAGTATTGGCGAGGGTCATCTATCGGCCCGCCAGTTGAACACGTCGGTTGAAGTTGTTCATTACTACCGAGATGACCAGGCTCAGGGAGAGATATGTTGCGAAAATCAGCACGAACATGGGAACCGCATGACCGATGTTGTTAATCATCGTTTTTCCAACCCAGATGATTTCCGGGTAGGCGATTGCGACCGCAAGGCTGGAGTTCTTGGTCAGGTTCAAGTACTGATTCGTAAGCGGTGGAATAATAATCCTCAACGCCTGCGGAAGAACAACCAGCGTCATCCGCTGATAGCCGTTTAGGCCCAGGGCAGCGGCCGCCTCATCCTGCCCTCTCGGTAGGGCCTGAATGCCGCTGCGTACTATCTCCGCTATGAATGCACCCGTATAAATCACGAGTCCGAAAAGGACGGCGGCAAATTCCGGCGTCACCTGCAATCCGCCGACGATGCGCTGTAGCCCGATATCAGAAACTTGAATCGCCGGTGTGTTCGTGACAAGCGGACCGCCAGTGATGAAGAACGCGACTACTGATACGACCGCTAAAAGTGCCAGCGCCCAGAGCGTTGCGTGCTGTGTTCCACCAGCAAGCTCCTCACGGCGACGGAGCCAGTTCCGTAGAACGATGGCGGCAACTGCGCCGATTAACACAACGATCAACCAGGGTAAAAAGTTATCGGCTGTGTTGACAAACGGCAGCGCCAGCGCCCGGTTTGACAGAAACGCAATATCCAGAATATTGAGGGCTTCCGAGATTCTGGGCAGTTGAAGCAACACGACTGTGTACCAGATCACGATCTGGATCAGCAGGGGTGTATTGCGAATCGTCTCGACGTATACCAGTGCAATCCGTGATACGAGCCAGTTATCCGAAAGCCTTGCGATACCGGCGAACACGCCGATGAAGGTGGTCATGACAATGCCGATGGCCACAAGACGAACGGTGTTGAGAATGCCGACTCCGTATGCGCCAAGCCTGGAATCGTTGGAATCGTAGTTGGTCAACCACTGGTTCGAAAAGTTGAACCCGGCAGGACCGGAAAGGAACCCGTACCCGAGATCAACATCAAGGGCCTTGACTACCAGGTAGTAAACGAATAATCCAACGCCCGCGGCGATCGCGCCCTGGATGATGATTCGTCGCGATTTTTGCCGCCGCCACAATGGGCCTATAACTGGCAGGTTACTTTCCTATCGACGCACCGGCCAATACGCCGGGAGAAACAGAAGATCAAAACAAATTGAGGAGGCGAGTGCCAGCGCACCGCGAGGCCGACCGTTAGTTATTAATACGGTCTGACCCCGCGTACTGCGCTGTTACTGCTGATTACTACCTGATCGGTGGGGCGTAGATCAATCCACCGTCGAGCCACGATGCGTTAAGACTTCCAGCCCGTTCCAGGCCAATTTTGGCGATGGTGCGGTTGTAAATCTCATCGTAGTTTCCGACCTGGCCGATTACGTTCTGCATGAACGTGGGGCTAAGGCCAAGACTTGACCCGAATCCTGCGACCGGCCCGCCTTCAAAGCTGACACCAAGAAGTGTCGCAATGTCTTTGCTCGGCGGGTTTGCAGCCATGGCCGCCATGTTGCCGGAATTCACTCCCAGTTCATCTGCGACCATTGTGCCGTAAACGATCCACTGGACGATGTCGAACCACTCGGTGTCACCGTCACGGACCACTGGTCCGAGCGGCTCTTTCGAAAGAGTTACTCCGAGAATGCGAAGTGAATCTGGCCCACCCGCATCGGCCGGGTAGTTCGCACGCTGACCAGCAAGGTTGCCCTTGTCAGCTGTCCATGCGTCACACCGGCCAGCTCCAAATGCTGCCAGTATTTCGGCGTCGCCATCAAAACTCAGCGCTGTGTGGTTTATGCCTTTTGCCCCGAGTTGAGTCGCCAGGTTTACTTCCGTCGTCGTACCACCTGTCACACAGATCGTCGAACCCTCAAGGTCTGCGAGGGAATTGATCGACGAATTGGCGTTGACGATGATTCCCTGACCATCGTAGAAAGTCGTCACAGTGAACGACGCATTCAGATCGATGTCTCGACTGGACGTCCATGTGGTCGTCCTGATCAGCACATCAATTTCCTCTGAAGACAACAGTTCAAAACGGTCGGCGGCACTCGCCACTACGAATTCGACTGCGTTTTTATTGTTGAAAAGTGCGGCTGCGACAGCCCGGGCATACTCGATGTCCTGGCCGGCGAATGTGCCGTCTGGCTCTAAGTTCCCGAATCCGGGTTGGCTGTCTTTGACGCCGATTTTGACTACCCCACGGTCGAGCACCGTCTGCAGGGTGTTCACTGACGCGACTGAACCGCTATCAGCATCGCCGTCGTCATCACTGGTGCATGCCGCTGCGATCATTCCGATCGCGAAAAGGGCAAACAGCAGAATTAACAATCGTGAGAAACGCATTGAATCTACTCCGTTCTGGTCAGGTCCAGGCATCCTGGCCCCGTTAGCGGCGGAGGATATGGCATATACACATGTTCGGTCAAACGAATGCCCATCGCAGTTTCGCAGTTCAATATGAATGCAATTGACAAGATTCGTTCGGAAAGTGTGAATTGGGTGATGATTACGAAACAACAGTTGGATAGCTTTATCCAATTCGATTGTTCAGTGTGAAATAATCGTGTGTCTTTGTTGGATTCAGGGGCCTTCTAGCGCAGTGTTCTACCACGGAAGTACCTGATTTCTGGTCACCGTAATTTGGGCATCATTATTGGAATTCTCTCTTCTAAAACGTGTAATCCGACTACAACTCAGATATTTCAAGATTCATAGTCCGCGTTTCGCAAACAACTTTCAGATTCCGTTATATTGACATTCATCGCTTCGCGCACCACCGGCCTTTTTAGACCGCGAATACGGTTCCATTCACTGGCTCTGATGGCAGCCCTACTGTTCGTAACGCTCATCGTTGTGGCATGTGGTGGTGACACTCCGGCACAGGCGCCATTCGACGCGGAGAGTTCGGTTCTGGGCACGATAGAGATTTCTTCTCCAGCATTTGGCGATGGCGATTTAATCCCGGTGGAGTTCACCTGCGACGGGAACGACTCATCTCCCCCATTGCGCTGGTCTGAGCCTCCAGCCGGGACGAGGGCGCTGGCGATTATCGTTGACGACCCCGATGCACCCGGTCAGTTCTTTCGCCACTGGTCCATCTTCAACATTCCATCTGGAACACGGTCACTTGAAGCATCCCGGGTTAATGGTCCGCAACTGGAAAACACGACTCGACAGGGTCTTAATGAATTCGGCAACAAC
>CAYLWG010000206.1:0-5133 GCA_964387235.1 uncultured Dehalococcoidales bacterium | reverse complement strand
GCCAAAACCGCATCGGGTAGCTGAGTTCGATCTGACAAAGGCCGAGTGGATAGAGACTCAAGTTATTCTTGAGGGCGCACCGCGGGTGCTCGACGAAAAGTATCGCCCCCGCGGTTACAACGTCGGCTGGAACAGCGGTGCCGTTGCAGGCATGGAGGTTCCCCATTCGCACCTGCATGTGATTCCGCGATTTGATGATGAACCTCTTGCCGGAAAGGGGATCCGCCACCACCTGAAGCAACCTGAGAACCTCCGTTCTGGTCAGAAATCTCGGTCCCGATGAAACCCAACTCGATAAACCTTGCCGATAATCTTGAATTCCTTCGTGATGTTCCCGATGGCGCGGTAAATCTTGTCTACATCGACCCTCCCTTTAACACCGGAAACCAGCAGTCGATCACTCGCATCAAAACGGTTCGCGATGACGACGGCGACCGCACCGGCTTCGGTGGCAATCGGTACCGCACCGAGCGCGGCGAGAAAAATTCTTATCTTGATGCCTTCGATGACTACCTGGGCTTTCTTGCTCCACGCATCGAAGAGGCACGCCGGGTGCTGGCCGCAAACGGCTCGCTGTTTCTGCATGTTGACCAGCGCGAATCGCACTACTGCAAAGTGATGCTCGACCAGATGTTCGGTCGAGAATCGTTCATGAACGAAATCATCTGGTCGTACGACTATGGTGGACGCTCGAAGAAGAAGTGGCCCAGCAAGCACGACACGATTTTCTGGTACGCGGTTGACCCCAAAAATTACACGTTTAACGCCGATGCGATCGACCGCATTCCGTATATGGCGCCGGGATTGGTCGGCAAGGAAAAAGCTGCAAGAGGCAAGATTCCGACCGATGTGTGGTGGCAGACGATTGTGCCGACTAACGGCAGGGAACGGACGGGCTATCCGACTCAGAAGCCGCTGGCGATTCTGGAACGGATAGTGAAGGTCCATTCGAATCCCGGCGAATTGGTGCTTGATTTTTTCGCTGGCTCGGGAACAACCGGGGTGGCGGCTGCAAAAAACGACCGGCGATTTGTGCTGGTCGATTCAAACCCGGAGGCTGTGCAAGTGGCAGCGAAGCGCCTGACGGAATACGCGCCAGAGTGCGTGGGGTTTACTCCCGATCCGCAGGTGGTTTAAATGCTGATCGCAAAGCCATATCCCTTCTAATAGAAGTAGAAGAGAGGTTTTTTCGAGACAGTCTCGAAACTAAATCCAGAACCCCCGCACATTGTCATGCTGGGCATATTACTCAATTAAGTGTGATTTATCGGGGTACAAAGTAGAAAAACCAAGCGAAGTAATTCGGTCGTTTTTTAGGACTGAGACCGCGGTGCTGGCGATAGTGTGATTTCAGGCGGGAGAAGTGGAAAACCCAAGCGAAGTAATTAGCCCGTTTCCGTGGGCTGAGACCACGGTGCTATCGGTAGTGGGATTGCGCCAACTGAACTGACAAGTGCGACAAAACCACCTCTGACGACCGCTTAGATAACGGCCATTCCGCAGGCCTGGAGCCCCACACTGCGGACAGTGTTTTGGGGGGCATGACACTTTCATCCTTAAACCGGTTTATGGATCACTGCCATATCCTACGTACGAACTGAACTCAGGCATAATCGCCAATATCACACTTAATTGGCGATTATGCCCATTCTGAACTTGATTCAGAATCTCTCTGGCTGATGACGACGGTTCATGTTGGCGAGCCAGCGATCTTTGAGTCGATCCTCGGTTTAGCGCGCATCCGAGGGAGGTCCTGAACCCCATTCGACTCTACTCAGGGCAGGCGAGTTCAGGACGACAGTGGTTGTGCTCAAGTAACGTCAACGATACGCCAATTGACACTCTGACTCACCTGCCCAAGCACGGTCGAAAGGTGTTGGCTGGAAACGGCGCACGCGACACCACCCCGGATTCCTCCTCAGGGGTCGGAACGCGTTACCCCCTTCTACAGCTCCCCGATAATCGCCCTTGAAATCACCAGTCGCTGAATCTCCGACGTCCCCTCGTAAATCTCCGTAACGCGCTGGTCACGGTAGATCCGCTCGACTACTGACGGCTTGAAATAGCCCACACCACCGTGAATCTGCAACGCCCTGCTCGCAATTCGGCCCGCAGCTTCCGACGCGTACAACTTTGCCATCGCCGACTCCTTCCCGTGTGGAAACCCCTCGTCATACAGCGCAGCCGCTCGCCACGTCAGCAACCGTGCTGCATCCAGTTCCGTCGCCATATCGGCCAGCATGAACTGGATCGCCTGGCGTGTAGCGATCGGTCGGCCAAACGTCTTACGCTGCTTTGAATAGGAAATAGCAGCATCCAGCGCACCCTTCGCCAGACCCAGACACTGAGCCGCAATCATGATTCTGCTTGAATCGAGAATTTTTAAGGCGATCCGGTAGCCCTCGCCCTCTTGGCCAAGCCGGTTCTCAATCGGAATACGGCAGTTATCGAACACCAACTCGGCAGTCGCACAGCCCTTCATGCCCATCTTGCCATGCTGCGGAATAATCGTGAAACCCGGCGTCCCTTTCTCAACCACCACCGCAGTCACGCCCTTATGGCCGGCCCCTTTATCGTGATTAGTGAATACTGAAAACACATCGGCAACCGCGCCATTAGTGCAAAACAGCTTTGAACCATTCAGTACGTATTCATCCTTGCCTTCGCCATTTTTGGCGGCACCTTTGACCCGAGCGAGCGAAGTCTCCAGCGCCAGCGCATCCGAACCAGTCCCGGCCTCCGTCAGCGCAAACGCAGCGATCTTTTCGCCCGAAGCCAGCGACGGCAACCACCTCTTGCGCTGCTCGTCCGACCCCGCATTGTTGATCGTCTGCGACCCGAGCGAAACGTGGGTTATCAGCACCGTGCTGGTCGAACCACAGGCAGCCGCAACCTCTTCCAGCACCACCATGAAATCCCGGTATTCGCCGCCAGAACCACCAAATTCTTCGGGAATCGTCATCCCCGTCAAACCAAGCTCGGCAAGCCCCCGAAACTGGTCAATCGGGAACTGTTCGCTGGTGTCTACCTCATCGGCGCGCGGCGCAAGCTTCTCGGCGGCAAACTCTCGCACGGTAGTCGCAAGCATGGTCTGCTGTTCGTTGTAGAACGGCTGCATATCCGAACCTTTATTTGAAAACTCGTGATAACACTTGTCTTGGCATTAAATTTGATTCGTAACGATACACCGTGAGGGTAAAATCGAACGCCAGCCAGATGTCATGTCTGCTTCGAGATTGAGCGGGGATAAGACTAAACTCCGCAACGTAATCCACTCTTATATTCTCCGAAAAATGCCATACATGGCGACAGGATTTTCCACTTGCGAATACTCGGAATCGACCCCGGCCTGACGAACACCGGCTACGGCGTTATAGACACCGTCGGTCGCGATTATCGGGCCATAGAAGGTGGAGTGGTTCGCACGAAATCTGGTGTGCCGATGGAGCAGCGGCTGTTCACGATATACTCAGCGATTCGAGATGTGATTGCCGAATTCAAGCCCGAAGCCGTGGCGATCGAAGATCTCCATTCGCACGCTCGCTTCGTTAAAACCGCCATTCTGCTGGGTCACGCCCGGGGAGTGGTGGTCATGGCCGCGGGCGAGGCCGGTCTGCCAGTGTTCAACTACCAGCCAACCCGGGCAAAAAACATCGTGACAGGGTCGGGTAGGGCAGACAAAGATCAAATTCGGACGGCAGTGGCAGCACACCTGAATAATCCCGACGCGGCGAAGAACGAACACGTTGCCGACGCCTTTTCTATCGCCATCTGCCATGCGATCATGGCCGACAGCACAGCAGTCGCAGCGATCGAGTCGGCGAAGTAACCAAGTTGATCAACTACCTGACAGGAACCATACGCAGCCTCACCCGCGACCCAGCGAGAGCAGTGGTCGTCGCCGGTGGTGTCGGATACGAGGTCAGCCTGCCGACATACGTCTACCAGTCGCTGGCTAACGAAGAAATTCGTGAAGGCTCGAAGATCGAACTGGAGATCTACTATCACGTGACCGAACGACAGCCGAAACCGATGCTGGTCGGTTTTCGTCACCCGACCGAAAAAGCGTTTTTCGAACAGCTAATCCAGGTCGAAGGGATAGGTCCCGCCAAAGCCGCTGCTGCACTTGTCTTCCCCGTTTCAACTATTGCATCGGCCATCGAAACGGGCGATCTTGGGGCACTTCAGCAATTGCCGGGAATCGGCAGTCGGGCCGCTCAGAAAATCGTCGCCACGCTTCGGGGCAAAGTGGCCGCAACCGCGCTTTTACAGGATGCTGGTACTTCAGAAAAAGGCCACACAGCCCCACCTTTCGATGCTCGTTCGGAAGCCGTTGAAGCACTGGTCACTCTCGGGTATCGCCCGACCGAGGCGCGGGACAGGGTAGAAGAGGTGATTCTCCGTGCGCCGGAGGTAACCGACGATTTGCAGAAACTAATGCGGGAAGTGTTCAGGGCACAGGTTTCTCAACAGGAATAGAACTATCTCGAACTACCCCGACCGAATGGTGATTAGAACGAGATAAAATATCGGACTAATACGGGAAAAATAACGGAGCGAATGATTGGCTTCAAAGCCAAAAAACAAGGAAAAACCAGATAGCAACGGACGCGAGAGGATAGTCCAGGCGGCTTCGGCTGATCGCGGGCCTGGTGATTCTGCCACTGATGCCGAGATAGCCGTGGGCGAGCAGGCGCTTGAAGAGCGTGCCAGTCAGCCCAATGACCCGGCAGTTACCGAAGAACGCATGGCCCGCGATCTTCGCCCGCGTCACTTTCGGGATTATGTCGGCCAGAAAGCTGTGGTCGATAGTATTTCGATAGCCGTTCTTGCATCAAGAAAACGCGGCGATACTCTCGACCACGCCCTTTTTCATGGCCCGCCCGGTTTGGGCAAAACCACTATCGCCCACATCATCGCCCGCGAACTCGATTCCACACTGGTCCACACATCCGGCCCCGCGCTGGAACGACCTGCCGATGTTGTTGGCCTGCTTTCAAACCTGAAAACCGGCGATGTTCTGTTCATCGACGAGATTCACCGCCTGTCGCACGCAGTCGAAGAATACCTTTACTCGGCAATGGAGGATTTCCGGGTCGATTTTATGACCGGCGCAGGGGCATTCGCCAAAAG
>CAYLWG010000205.1:3534-5184 GCA_964387235.1 uncultured Dehalococcoidales bacterium | reverse complement strand
GGACAGTCGGTAGCGTATCCACCAAGCGGCCCGTTAACAAGTGCGTCGAGTACGGCCTCCTCATCAACTACCGAACTGCCAGATGTGTTAATCAGGACCGCTCCCGTTTTCATAAGTCGCAGTTCCCGCTCGGAGATCAGTGGCGAGGCAGTAGCACCGGGATAAACATGCAGGGTGATTACGTCTGACCCTGCGACCAAGAGATCAAGCGATTGCCGACGTATGCCCAGTTCGGCCAGAACCCCGGATCTTGGAGTGCGAATTTCGGCCAATTGCACAGATGAGCCGGTTGCCGTGAGTTTGCGGGCAATCTCGACCCCTGTAACACCGAGGCCGATTACTCCCCAGACCGGGACAGAGTCGTTTTTTTGCACTCTGCGCACTGGCATTAGCGGGCCAGCGAATCCGACCACCCGGTTGGCTACCCGCGGTGCGATAACCGGTGAAATACCAGTGACGACCGTTCCCATTTCGGTTAGATGATCGACCAGTACAATCGGGGGGCTACAGCCAAGAAACTGTACGAGGCCCGGCTTTATCCGTTTGAAATCACGATTTTGAACTACTCCGAGTGCGGAATCGCCAACGATCAATACGCCTTCGCCGTCGAGTCCGAGTTCGTCGGGGGAAAAATCACCCGGCTCGATTCGCCGTAGTGCCGCCCGGTCATCTGGGGCAGCGTCGAAAGCCTTACCGACAGCAGCGGCAACCGCGTCGGTTTCAGTAGCGAGCAGTATGGTGTTTGTTTTCTTGGACATATGAAACAGGATTACGTTATACGTGATGGATCAATCGTATCGCTGCCCGCCTGTCGGTTGTGCGTCATATGCTTCTCAGTCGACGAAATAGTGTGACTGATTTGAAACCATGACCAGGCAGCAATGAACCTCAACCAGAACCCCCGAACCCTGTTGTTTGTGCCCGGCAACCAACCCTCAATGCTAAGAAAGGCCGGCCAATTCGAGGTCGATTGGCTGATCCCTGATCTCGAAGATTCAGTTCCGGCCAGTGAAAAAAGCAGAGCGCGGGCAATCGTTGCTGAAACCATTCCCGCGCTGGCAGCGGCAGGTAAACGACTTGTCCCGCGTGTGAATTCGCTGGAGAGCGGCCTTGCCAGCGGCGATATTGCCGCGGTTGTTTCGAACCAGATTACCGGCATATCGATAGGCAAGATCAGTACACCGGACGATATTAGGGCTGTAGATGAGATTCTGACTGCTGTTGAGGAAAAAGCAGGGATTCCAGCCGGTCACATATTGATAATGCCGTGGCTTGAAACGGCCGAGGCCATTGTCAACGCTTATCAAATCTGTAGGACGAGCAGGCGAATTCGGTGGGTGGCATTTGGTGCCGAGGATTTTGCAGCCGATATGGGCATCAGCCGCGCAGTAGACGCGACCGACGGCGAAGCGGGTGCTGGTTCACCGGCAGTTGTGGAAGCCGGGCTTGCATATGCTCGTTCTGCAATCGCTGTGGCGGCGCGGGCAGCCGGGGTTCACGCCCTTGATAGTCCATACACAAGATTTCGCGATACAGAAGGCCTGCGTGCCGATGCCATGCTCGCAAAGTCGATCGGTTACAAAGGCAAGCTTGCCATTCACCCTGCGCAGGTCGAGGTGATTGAATCGGTCTTCATGCCGACAGAATCCG
>CAYLWG010000205.1:0-3518 GCA_964387235.1 uncultured Dehalococcoidales bacterium | reverse complement strand
TGAGGTAGCGGCAGAAGCCGAGGCCGAAGGACGGGGTGCAGTATCGCTGAACGATGAGATGATCGACATGCCGGTGATACTGAGGGCGAAAAACGTGTTGCGGGACGCGGGTTTGGAGTGGCCGTCCGACTGATGTTTCGCCGTGCGCACGGTCGAGACAGGAACGCTACTCGCCCCCGCTCCTGCTACTGCTTCTGGCATCTCTGTTTTAGGTTCGACGTGGGATGTTCTGCCGCTCAAGCCTTTGAAAATCCTCGCGGTTAGCAAACTCTTGCGATTATTACGGTTCCGGCAACAGGCGATGATCGCCTCAGGTGACCGTAGAATAGTTAGTCATGCCCCCGTAGCTCAACTGGACAGAGCGGAAGACTTCTAATCTTTAGGTTGTGGGTTCGAGTCCCGCCGGGGGTACCATTTTTTTTGGCTGTGCGGCCAGATGCCGAATACAACTTCGGTGTACACACATGCAGGTCGAAATCGCACCAGATGCCAGATAAATGCGACGGTCTTGCGCTAATAACTGGCTAGAACGGTTCACGCAATGCCGACTGACACTGCCGGTCGCAATCAACGTGTTGTATCGTAGTAGTGCCGCACCGCTGGGGACTCAGTGTGCGGCACAAGGCTTCGTCGGTGATCCAACACTGGCGGGGCCGTTTTTTTTGGGATGCGTTTCTCGGTGCGGCGTTTTTTGGAAAGCTCTCAATACTCGTCGGGGCATGTGTCGGTTGCAGGCGTTGGGTTGAACTTTTGGCCCACTCCAACCCTGCACGTTGAGACGGACTTTGGGAGGTGCCGCGACCCTTCCCCAGATCCCTCCATGTTGGTCGAGACGCGTGACTGGTCAGGCGTAGGGTTGGTCAGACGCGGAGCTGGACACAGGCCTACGCTATGCCGTTTGTGCCGCCACTCGTCCGTCGGGAATCCAGAAACGGAAAGTAGCACCCCGCTCAGGCAAGCTGTGGGCGCTAATAGTCCCGCCGTGCAGTTCCACGATACCCCTTGCAATCGCAAGGCCGAGACCGCTCTGTGCCGATTCGCCGTCAACCCTTGAGCGCGCCGGGTCAGATCGGAAAAACCTGGCCCAGATACGAACCGAATCTGCCGGATCAAACCCCTCACCAGTATCCCGCACCTCAAACTCCACCCTGTCGTCCACCCGGTTGGCAGCGATCGTAACCGTGCCGTCGGGAGGCGTGTGGCGGATGGCGTTCTGGACTAGATTGAGCAGTACACGCCGCACCTGACGCGAATCCATCATGGCCTCACCCAACGCCTGATCGACATTCGCAGAAAGTGTTAGTCCCTTGCCAGTGGCAGCCGATTGCATTGAAAAGAGCGCCTCGTCTACGAGTTCGTCAACCTGTGTTACATGCAGATCGAGCCGTAATTCCCCGGCATCGAGAAGCGACAGGTCGAACAGGTCGTCGACCATGCTGCCAAGCGACTTCACCTGCGTCAGCACCCGGTCCAGATATTCGTCTCTCTCTTCATCGCCGTTGGTGACACCATCTCGGATCGCCTCGAGCATTACACGGGCTGACGATATAGGCGTTCTGAGATCGTGTGATATGGCAGCCGAAAGTTCTCTCCGGCTCTGTTCGACCTGCTCTTTTTTCTCGGCAGTTTCCTCAAGGCTTTCGGCCATCTCGTTAAAAGCCGCCACGACTTCGGTCAGGTCTGGGTCGCCCTGTGTCGATGGCATCCTCACCGACAGGTCACCTTCGGAAAGGCGGCGGGCACGGTCGGCAAGAATCGACATTGAGCCAGAGATCGTCGATGACATTCGGACAGCAGCGTATCCGGCGATAACCGCCGCGAATACGAGGATTGCCAGCAGCATCGGCAGGTCGTGAACCGTGTTGACGAACATGAGGGCCGACATCGCAAAGGCGTTCAAAAACGCAAGGCCTGCGCCGATGCCTGCAGCCAACGTGATTTTGTGTTTCAACCTCATGCGGCTTGCGAGTACGCCTGATCGAATCAGCGCTTCGACCGCAATGAAAGAAATCAATGCACTTAGCCCGAGATACGCTCCAAGCTCGATCGCGTCGGAACTGCTCGGGGACAGCAATAACAGGGTCAGCCCAAGCCCCGACGCGATCGCCAGGACTTCGACCCCGAATAACTGAGCAATGCACCTGGCCATTGACCTACTCATTTTTGCTTTATTTCCTCGTTGACGCGCTAACGGACGATTGGAATTTATAGCCGACACCCCATACGGTCTTGATATATTTCGGCCTCGCCGGGTCTTGCTCGATCTTCGCCCGAAGCCGCCTGACGTGCACGGTAACCGTGCTGGGGTCGCCGACATGGCTGTAATCCCACACATCCTGCAACAGCTGCTCTCTGGAGAAGACACGACCCGGATTCGATGCAAGAAAGTGGAGAAGATCGAACTCAGTCGATGTCAGCTCCACCTCTTCATCCCCACGCATCACTGAACGCGTCTCGGGCGAAATGGTCAGCGCTCCGTCCCTGATGACACCAGTACCGACATTGGCCCCGATAGTCCTGCGCCGAAGTACAGCCTTCACTCTGGCTACAAGTTCGACCGGGCTGAAGGGTTTTGCAACATAATCGTCAGCCCCCATGCCCAGCCCGAGCACTATGTCCGATTCACGTTGCCGGGCGGTCAGGATAATTATTGGCGTAGTGTTTCCATCAGCCCTCATTCGCCGGGCAACCTCCAGACCGTCAAGGCCGGGGAGCATCAGATCCAGTATCACGAGGTCGGCACCATTTTCAGATAAGAATTCCAGTGCTTCGAGCCCGTTTCGGATGACGGGTGCTTCGAATCCGTCGCGCAAGAGATAACGCGACACGACTTCGCCGACGTTCGGGTCGTCTTCGACAACCAGGATACGTTCAGCTCTCTGGGGCGATACGGTTGTCGCGCTATCGGCCAGATCGCGCCGACTTGCGAGTGCAGGAGAACTTTTTTTTGTGCTATCGCTTCGTGGGTGCATTTGTTGCAGATACGAATACTGGCGGGAGACAGACTGCCCCCGCCAGTATAACTTTTCAAGTATCGAGCCTAGCCAGGCCAGATTGGTGAATAGTCGGGGTTGCCTCCGGGACCGGCATCGGGGTCGCCGGGGCCACTGGTGTTCTGGGCGTTGTGATCGGCATTCGCCCCGGCCTGGTTATTACCCGGCAGGAATGAAGTACCGGCTGGCGGCTGGATTACCGACACGCCGTTGTCGCCGTTGTTTGCATCGCCAACTATCACGCCGTCGCCAACGATCGGGCACAGGAACGCATCGTTGTCGTCGGCCGATGCCACGGCCGGGCCCACAATTGCGCCCACGATCACTGTCAACACGATTGCGAGGAATTTTATCTTCTTCATGTTCACCCTCCTCTAGAAAGATTCCGCCGCTCCTTCGCCAGGAGCAGGCCCGAATCATTACTGTGGAAGGTTTCATCGCTATTTCGTTTATTACGAAATGGTTACGTTTTCGCCGGGCGTGCCGAGGCCGCACTTGGGCGAAACAGCGCAAGCTCCGCGGGGA
>CAYLWG010000204.1:0-5196 GCA_964387235.1 uncultured Dehalococcoidales bacterium | reverse complement strand
CTGGAACACCGCTGGGCGGGCGGGATGTGCGGGCCTAGTAACCGATCACACCCTCGTAGGTAACGTCAAACTCGCCGAGTAAAAGAACCGGGTCGACTATTGCGAATACGCCGTTGCGGACGACAGACCCGGTCGCACCCGTGAACCTGCCGGTGCCGCCAACTATGTCGAACGGTGCATTGACAATGCCGTTGTCGAGTCGGCTACCCGGAACAGCCACTAATTCGACAGTGTCTCCATTGGCTGCGGTTATTGTTGCCGAGCCGGACAGGATGGACCCTTCGGTGGGGGGCACGCCTGTAAGAGCATTGTCGATCTGGACCACCCAGGTCGAGTTCACAACGATATCGCCCATATGAGTAGCGTTGCCCTCACCGTAAAGCTCGAAATCGCAAATCAGGTGCGGGTATGACGGAGTGCAACTGCCCACTTGAAACGTGCCGGTAACGGGCGCGGTGAACGGCCGATCCGGAGGTCCAATTGCAAACGCACCTGTGGCGGTGATGACACTCGCTACAGCAATGAGCGCAAATGCGAACACAGCGCCAAGAACTTTCTTCTTCAGCATGAGATTCTCCTCACTTCATGCACCTCTTGTAGAGGGTTGTGCTTCATCACGGAATGCACTGAACCGGAAAGTTCCGGTCTGCATACAACCCGATATCGGCTCCGATTTGGATATGGGGGCATTTGCACCCGACCGACATGAAGTGGGTTCAGCCTGTTACAGCCAGCGAATTCACACATCGGCAGAACTGGCGATTCTCAGCAGCTAATGGCTGACATATGAATGACAGGAACTATCGAGCTACGAATTCAGGCCGAGGCAGACAGCGGTGTTATTCGCCCGCGCTGGCTTCGTGGGATACCAGGTTGTTTCTGGTCGCATAGGCTGCAGCCCCGGCGCGATTGGCGACATCTGTTTTGTTCAGAATGTTCGCGACGTGGGTGGCAACGGTGTTTTCCGTAATGAACAGGGCAGCTGCAATTTCGGCATTCGTGGAGCCTTTGGCAATTAGTCGGATTACTTCGACTTCGCGTTCCGAAAGTTGGTCGGGGTACATCGGCCGTGACGATTTCGCCCTGATATCCCGTTTTAGATTTGTTAACCGCAGCCCGAGATATTTCATCCCGAGTCGTGCGGTTACGGGCAGGGCGCGTTCGACAAGTGCATCCGCTTTTTTAAGTTCCGACACGCGACCTGACTTCAGCAACATCGAGGCGTAGTCGAAGCAGACCCATGCGAGTTCTGGCCCATAGTTGGCGTGATCGCAAAACGAGATTGCTTCTTCGAAATGGGTTTCCGCCAATTTTTGATCGCCCATCGTATCTGCCAGCAGGCCCAGCAGGCGGTCGGGGGATGCGGCTCGATACGGCCAGAGCCACAATCCGCGGTGAACTGTAATCGCTTCGTAGATTGCTTTTACCCGGTCCCGGTTAACGCCACCGGCAAGTGTCAGCGCCCGCACACACTCGGCCGCACTCTTTTCGAGCCGGGTTTTGGTCTCATCGTTAAGAATTTCAGTAGCCCACGATTCGGCAAATTCAGTAGCTTCCGTATCTTTGTAAACACGCCCGAATTCAGCGACAAACGAGATCAGTTCCGTTTTTCCGGCCGTGTGAAACGTCATGCTCTCTTCGCCAGTGCGGCACAGGTCGATAATTCCTACGATCGCCGACGCGGGATCCCCCCGATGAAATTCGGTTGCCAGCTTTGCGCCAAAATCCCAGTGTTCGTTGGGGTCGGCGAGGTTCCGATTTCCGAGTAGCTGTGCGTCATCCCACCTGCCTTCAAGCAGCGCCAGTTCACATGCTAAATACTCGTCGAGAGCTTCATTGCGCCATCCATCTTTTCTCATAATGCGACAGAACCTGACAGCTTCATCTGAATGAATTCGCGCCTCAGTCGTTTCACCCATAAACATGAATGCCAGCATTGCCGCGCGATGTCCGACGTGGTGCAGTTGTGGGTCGTCGATTCCTTCGATTGATTTCAATGCCGCTACTACCGAATTCGCGGCTTTGTCGGGCTGCATGTTGTACATGTAAGTGAAGGCAGCGCTAATCATTGGCCGCGCCATCATCAGGGCATCTTCAAGGCCACGCGCAATTTCGGTCGATTCGTCAAAGATTTCGAGCGCCCTAACGAACTGCCCGCTTGATCCCAGAACCGCACCGTATTCGTTCAATATTCTGGCGTGTGCCATCGAACGTTTTTCGACCAGCCGCAGTCCCATCTCGCACAGCTGTTTTTGCTGCGGGGCCTCACCAGGACCACGTCCAATCGACTGGTACGACATTCTGACTGCCTGCTTAATGTTCCCGGTCTGCTCAAAAATTTTGAAGGCTCGTATGAAACCGTCGATAGCGTCAGCGGGCCTGTTCATCTGTCGCAGCGCGAGTGCCTGCCCGTAATGCAACTCGCCAACCTCATCCCGCACTGGGTTATCCCCGAACGCTTCGATGGCAATAGAAAAATGACGTGCGGCATCTTCGAACGCGTATACCGAACTTGCCTCTGATCCCGCCATGGCCGAGTATTCAACAACCTTTTCTCGTTTTGAAATATCGGCCGACATTCGATAGTGATGCGCAATTTCACTGGCGGCCACTTTCGACCCGCTGGATCTGCGAGATTCAAGAAATTCGGCAATTGTGCCGTGTATCAACTGCCTGTCTGTCGACACGATCGCGTCGTAGACCGTTTTCTGCACCAGGGCGTGATCGAATTCGAACAGAGAATTGAGCGAATCCACTTCTCTTACCGCATTTGAAATTATTGCCTCTTCGATAAATACCCTGATTTCGGCTGGCCCGGCGTGACGCGATGCACCTGCCAGCACGGTCAGGTCGAATCTGTGGCCGAGCACAGCGGCGATGTTGAGAATGTCCCGGCACTGCCCTGATAGTCGTGATATTCGCCGCGTAATAGTTTCGGTGATCGTCTCGGGCAGAGATATCACTGGATTCTCGGCTGTTGATATCTGGCGATCTACGGGCCTGATTAATCGGCTGAGTTCAACCGCGAAAAATGCGTTTCCTTCCGAGAGTCGAAAAACCTCGTCCGCGAACTCGGGGGATTCACTACCAAATGTCTCGACCAGTTCGCGTGTTTCGCTGCGATCGAGCCGGGCGATGTCGTGGCGAACGAAGCCCGGGTGCCGTGACAGTTCGTTCAGGGTGGCCGCAGAACCTCCGTCCTGCCAGTCCCGCGCAGTGGCGATGATTAGCAGATTCGAATCATCAATCAGCGTCGCCACAAACTCGAGCAGTTCCAGTGAGCGTGGGTCGGCCCAGTGGATATCTTCCAGAACTATGACGAGCGGCCTAATTCTGGCCGCCGCTTTCACAAACTGAAGAACGGCATCGAACAGTAAAAACCTCTGCCTGTCCTCGCCATCTGCCCCGTTCGTTTTCTCGGCATTTCCGTTGGCGGTAAATACATCTGAATAACTGGCCGAAATACTGGACACACGTTGGGCGGCATCTTCAGGCAAACTTGAAGCTATTGCCTCGCCGAACAGTGCGGTGATTTTGCGAACCGCCTGTGTCCAGGGCCAGTATGAAGGCGCACCCTGTGATTCCTGCGATGTACACCAGATCGATTCAACACCCAGTTGGGATACCCGGCCTGCGAACTCCTCAACAATTCGAGTTTTGCCGATTCCAGCCTCGCCAACAAGGGCGATAACACTCCCGTTGCCTGCCAATGCGCTTTCCAGGGCCAGGTCAAGTGTGGTCGATTCGGTATTTCGGCCTACGAACGGACTTCGCCTGGTATCTGGATAATTCACCGGAACGGCGGCGGGCAACGTCGACGAAATACTAATTCGGTCTGCCACCATCGCACCCAGAACGAGACCACCACCAGGCCCCAAAACACTTGTAATAGCGATCGATTGACCGCGAAGTTCGTCTATGTACCGGTGAACCGTTCTTTCGCTGCAGTCCAGCAGCCGGGCGAGTTCGGACGCCTGCACCGGGCTATCACTGGTGCGTAGGAAGTCGACGATTTTACCGAGTCGTGCGCTTTTACTGAATATCATGGCCAACCCACAGCACCCATGATTGTCACAGTTCCGAACGTGGGTACACCATACATTGAAACCGGCGAACCGGCGTTGGGCGGGCTTTGGGAACCACTGCCGGCCATCTGACAAACGGTGATCAACGCACTTGCCGTTGCAGGCGATGATCGCGAGCGTCATAGTTTCGACCATGTTTATCCGGCGGAAAACTCTAATGCCAGGCGTGATCGCGTGGTTTGAACGGACGCAAGCTCTGCGCCCGGTCGCCAGGTGCGACGCCCTCTTATGCACGGGGTTAACACCACGTCGAGATGTAACAACATGCCTGAACCCCACCAATATCGATAACATACTCTGTGGGTTTAGTCGCAATGCTTGGCTGACTAAACTCCCTGGCAGTATTCGGCGCACAAAAATCCCCAAACAGGAAGTAAATGGGAATCAAAGAGAACTGGTGGCGGCTGAACTATCACATCACGCGACTGACGTTCATTCCGGCAGCAAAACGAGCCCTACTACTCAGCAGCAGGGTCGAGGGTGAAATACCGAACATTCGGCCGATACTTCTCGCCCCGGTTCACAGGACATCGGCCGATATCTACGCGATTGTCGATGTATCGGGAGAATTCATCAGCTTTGTCTCGACCGATACCTTCGGCCATCACCGGCTGGTTAATTTTGTTCAAAAGTACTTCACGAAATCGCTTGGGTCGATCATCTGGCAGGAATCAGGAATTTCTAACGCGCGGGCGCGGGCCGTCGCACTGGCCCACGATGTTGAAGACCGGCTCGACCGACGCCTGATCGTGGCTGCTTTTGCGCAGGGTGAATATCAGTACGATTCGGTCGACTCAGTTGAAGAGGGGCTGATCGGTCTGGTACGCAGGTATGAAGTTCGTCACCTGAAACAAAAAGGGCACGAACTGCGGATTCCGATCGTTCCTGTGGGTATCGAATACGACCGCAAAGGCAAAGGTCTGGAGCAGTCGAGAGTCGGCCAGTGGATGTCGAAATGGGTGCCGCTATTCCCCAACTGGACTATCCCGGCGTTGCGAACAAAAATCGTGATTCGGTTTGGTGAGCCGCACTATTTCGACGGACAGACTCCGCGCCAGTTAGCAGAAATAGTGATGAAAGAAGCCGCCAAACTAAGCAACATCCCCTACAA
>CAYLWG010000203.1:4662-5243 GCA_964387235.1 uncultured Dehalococcoidales bacterium | reverse complement strand
CCAGAAAAGCAGGTCGCGAACAGGCTTGCCCGACGCTTTTTCATAGGCTTTTATGAACGTCTTTTCAATGTCGAACCCCATATACGCCGCGTCGGACAGGAAAAAGCCGACATCGTCGATGGGCTCCCCCAGGGTCGGCCACTCCCAATCGATGATTGCCAGCAGTTTCTCATCTTTCCAGAGCGTGTTGCCAGCCCAAAAATCGCAGTGAATTATCTGGTACGCCGAAGTATCAACACCCGGCCACAGTTGGCGCATGGCGGCCCATAAATCGGGGCCAAGTTCGTGTTTGGCGAAGCGCTCGGGCGGTTTATCTGCGTTCAACCACCTGGCAACGCTGTTTATATGTGATCTCGGGACGGATTTCAGTTCGGGCGGGACCGTAACGGCATGAATTCCAGCCATCGCCACCGCGAGTTGCCTGGCCCAGTCCTGCAAATCGAGTGGGTCAAGGTTCGGTGTGCCGTCGATGTAGGAAATTACGAGTCCGGGCCTGCCGAATATCTTTGTAGCGACCTCCTCCCCGATAATTGCCAGGGGGGCCGGCACGTGGTTCGCTGCCAGTGCGCGAAGGACTGCCG
>CAYLWG010000203.1:0-4645 GCA_964387235.1 uncultured Dehalococcoidales bacterium | reverse complement strand
GTTTATCGTTCTCGGGGTCTTTGCGCTCCCAGTACTGCCGGGTGACAACTTTGCTGGTCGAACCGTCTCCCAGCCGGAGTTCAAGCACGTCCATCCGGCATGCAAGCCCCCCTGATAGTTTCCGCGTCATAACGACTGTAGCGTTGGCGTCGATGACTTTTGCGATCTGCTCGAACTGCGATTTTGTTGGTGCGGGGGGAATGCCGAGCATGACCGGGTTATTGTCGGCTATTGCGGCCGGCCCGTGCTATACCCAGAACTAGTTACGGACCTGCCCCGGTCGCGCTCCTATGCTAGGAATTCATCACTAGCTTGCGAACTCTGCACTCGCTTCTGCAATCGATCCGAACGAACCATCGGCCACTGCTGCACACAGGGCCGCCCCTATGGCAGCTTCCTCGTTGTGCGACCCGATTAGCATCGTCATGTTGAATTCGGCTTCAAGCGATTCTCTGAGTACCGGGTTCAGTTTGATGCCGTTGCCGGAGCCGACCAGCATGGAACGTTCGCCCGCACCGAGCCTGACTGCCTCTCGATACGAATTCGCCAGTTGAACCGCCATTGCTTCAAACAGCGCCCTCGCCATGTGGCCCGGCGTGAAAGTTCCGGGAGTTAGTCCATAGAAAGCCGCTTTTGCCATAGGATCGCTGCGCGAGCCGGTGAACAGAGGCTCGGCATGTACACCCTCGGCCCCCGTCGGTATCTCAGCAGCCAATTCGACAAGTCGTGCGTAAAGCACATCGGGGTCGAGTTCGTAACCGGCAAGCACCCTGCTGGCGTTATTGAAGAAATCCCTGAGCGTCCTGAATGTGCGACCTCCAACAACCCCGACGCCTGCGAGCAGGTAACCCGACTGAATGTAGGGTCGAAGTTCCAGCCAGCCACGCTCCACCGGTTTTTCGACATAGACCGAAGCCTGCCCGCCAGTGCCGACATTAATTGCCACTGTGTTGGCGTAGTCGCGGACCGTTCCGGCGAAGCTGCACTGGTGATCGCCCGAAGCGACTGCAACGGGAATTCCAGTTTGGACTCCAAGTTTTTCGGCCATAAACGGGGTAAGGCGACCCGCAGCCGTACACGACTCACCGAGTTTCGAGAATAGTGACCTGTCGAGGCCCAGACGGTCGATCAAGTAGAAATCCCAGTCGAGGTTTTTTACGTCGTAAACGCCCCAGCTGAGAGCATCGGTAGGGTCGGTGACGGGGCGTTCGCCTGTAAGCCGCGATACGACGAATTCAGGGGCCGTTGTGGCGTGCGTTTTTGCCGGCAGCAGCCCGTTGGTTTTGAGCCAGAACAGGTTGGGCGCGGTGTAGCCGGTTACCAGTGGACACCCGGTGTTTTCAAAGGCCGGTAGCCCTTCGTCTTCAACTGTCGCCCCACCGAGCTTGCCCATGACTTCGAGATAAGTGCCCTGCTTGTCTGGCAAAAACTCTTTAGAACGCTGATCCTGCCACGAGATGAACTTGCCGACTGTGTCGAGATTGTCGTCGAGTAGCTGCAGGCCCTGTTGCTGCCCGGTGATGCCTATGGCTGCGGGCTGTATTCCGGTGCTGATAATGAGATCAGCGGCGTTGCCGACTGCCAGTTCGGTCATTGCTTCGAGATCCCACTCAGACCGACCGATTTTTTTATCGTTCGGTGAAGTGATTTCGGCCGTGTTGGGAGTACTAACTGTTCCGACGACGGATTTCGAGGCGAGATCGATGATTACAGCAGTGGCGGTCGACGATCCGACGTCGATGGCGAGGTAGTGTGTTGGCATTCAACTGGCCCTGAGAGTGTCAGGAATTGTCGCTCGAATTCGGTTTTCTAATCGTTCGCGAAGTTCTTCTGGAGTGTCCCAAACTACGTGGTTGAACTGACGTGTGTCGAAATGCGCGTTGCTGAGGTCATCTTCATGGCAAACCCAGATTACGGGAATCCCGAGGCCCATTGCCAATCCGGCTTCGAAATAAACTCCCTGACGTTGTCCAGTCATTTCAGCCACGAGCAGACCACTCTTGCGAATTTGCACCGTAATGCGGTCATCTATCCTGTCGTTATGTTCATCCATATTCATCACTAAAGGGACGAATCCTGTGGCCTCCAGCGCAGGTATTAGGCCAACGTCACGGGCATCTTTCATAGAACTGTCGAACCACATTGCAACGAATGCCTGATCGGGTCGGACGGAACGGTCAGCAATTTCGATAGCTGTGCTCCATCCGTCAAGGGTCAACCGATAGCCCTCTCCACGAGCGTCCGGAGGTCGCTCCATCTGACCACGCTTTATTAGTAGCCCAAGCATGTACCCAAACTCAGACGGATCGACCGCAAACGCAATCGGATAATCAGTTTCTGGGTGAAAGTCCTGAAATACGTCCAGACGTTTCTGCCTGTCGCTCATGTATGTCAAAATTCGATCGAGTTTTGCACGCGGATCGTGCGGTATCCACGGTGATGCTGCCAGTGTTACGACATCCTCTGGGCTCGATAATTTAACTTGTATTCCTCGTTCGAAGCTATCTCGTATGGCACCGGAAACTATGTGCCGCGGTGTCTCTTCGAAATACCATCGCGATCGAGGGTCGGCCTCGAATCTACCGCATCGCGGGCATTCGACGCTATCCAAATGAACGTTGTGAAATTGTGGTTCTACGAGTGCAGGCAGCTCGCAAACGGGACACACCTTATGTTGTGGGGTCATCCAGCTACTTTATCGAACGGCTGAAGGTGCAGGCGACCATTTTTGTGAAGCCAAAGAGAGCTGATGCTATTGTTGTGAGTTTCTGAATCATTGCCTATTACTTTTTGATGCCAATGGAATGATTACGATGGCAGATTCGTTTTTTTGGATCTGGTTGTCAACTGGTTAGAAAATTTTTCTATTCTGATTACGATTCCGTTCCAGACCGGGCCTTTTGAAATGATACGAGCATGGGCCACTGTTCTGAGCAGGATTCAGAATCTCCCGTGGATACGATCTGAACCGAGATACATCTCTATGATCGTATCGTTGCCTGCACGAACTGTAGCTGTTTTTTAGCGAAAGAATTGTTCGCATTTGCTGGATGCTGCCGAGCGAAGTCTTCGGACAGCACATTGAGATATTCGCACTTTTACTGTTGTCGAAATTCGTCTTGAAATGACCTTAGTGATATGGGTTTCGTTTTTTCCGTTGATGATGTAACCTCACCTGCCCACCGGAAGTGCTAATTCTGGTGATATATACATCGAGATAGGCCGAAAGGTCGCTCTACGAATGGAGGGCTGTATGACTACGTCAGCACGTGTGATGGACGAGGCGAAATTGGAGAGTTTCCTCGGGTCATTTATCGGCGATTTTGGGGCGGCATTGAGCATGAGCTTGATCTACATTGGTGATCAGCTTGGGCTATTTAAAGCTATGGCAGGGGCGGGCGGGATGACCCCGGCGCAGCTGGCAGAAAAGACCGACACTCACGAACGTTACATTCTTGATTGGCTCAACAACATGGCCGCCGGTGGATATGTTGAATACGATGCCGATGCCATGACTTATGAACTGCCCCCGGAGCAGGCTTTCGTGTTTGCAAACGAGGATAGCCCGGTTTTCATGGGTGACGGGGCGCTTGGGCTGGTACCGGTTGCTTACGCGGCGCAAGACCGACTGGCCGATGCGTTCAAGACCGGAGCTGGAATCCCATGGAGCGAGCACGATTCTCGGCTGTTCTTGTCAACAGAACGATTCTTCCGGCCAGGATACCGGGAAAACCTGACAGCATCGTGGATTCCCGCACTCGACGGCGTGGAAGACAAGCTAAAACGAGGTGCGAAGGTGGCTGATATCGGCTGCGGGCATGGCGCATCGACCATCATCATGGCCGAGGCCTACCCAAATTCGACGTTCGTGGGCATTGATTCACATGCCGGGTCGATTGAAACAGCCCGAGAACGTGCGATCGAGGCCGGAGTATCGGACAGGATTAGCTTTGAAGTTTCAACCGCCAAGAAATTTAGCGGTGGACCTTACGATCTGATCTGTTTCTTCGATTGCCTCCACGATATGGGCGATCCGGTGGGGGCCGCTTCCCACGCATGGACCCAGATTGCTGACGAGGGAACGTTGATGCTTGTGGAGCCGATGGCTGGCGACCGGCCAGAAGATAACCACAACCCGCTTGGCAGGTTGTTCTACGGGGCTTCATCGTTCCTTTGCACCCCCAACTCCCTTTCTCAGGAAGTGGGTACCGCACTTGGTGCGCAGGCTGGCGAAAAACGGTTGGGCGAGGTCATTTCCGAGGGCGGGTTCGGTAAATTCCGCAGGGCGACCGAGACTCCCTTCAACCTGATACTGGAAGCGAGACCGTAGCGATATCGCCAGTGCCAGTGAAGTGGGCGCCTGGTTCTACCGGGCGCCCCTTCGCTGGTACCAATGTTCCAACCACTCCAGTGCAGGAACTAAGGTTTGTCGCGCGCTACTTATTCACGCTCCCTTGGGCTTCTCCCATCGTTCACCATTTCGTGGTCTTTGGCCCCTTCGTTACCCATGCCTGTTTGCGTGGTTCTCCGATGGATTGCAGCAGCGCGGCGATATAGCCGTAGCAGAACGCAAACGCCGTGCCCTGGGAAACGTCGCGGCTTATGTGCGGCCCGTGATCCGGCATAATAATGTAGTTGTCCCGGC
>CAYLWG010000202.1:2334-5254 GCA_964387235.1 uncultured Dehalococcoidales bacterium | reverse complement strand
CTCGCCGGAATTCCGTATCACTCGCTCGACAACCATCTTGGAACACTCGTGGCCGCGGGTCTGAAAATCGCAATTGCCGAACAGACCAGTGACCCTGCGAAATCTAAAGGGCTGGTCGAACGGGCAGTTGTGAGAGTTGTCACACCCGGCACGATCATCGAACCCGCACTGCTCGACCGCACGGCAAACAACTATCTTGCAGTGGCAGTAAGCGATGGTGTGCGGGCAGGTCTTGCGTATGTCGATATATCGACCAGCGAGTTTGTAACGAGTGAATTTCCCGCAAATGAACTCAGAGATGAACTATTTCGTCTGGCTCCTGCCGAGTTGATCGCAGATAAAGCCGCAACCGAACTGCTCCGCCCTGAACACCTGTCGGCGACGGTACTCCGCCCTCTCGACGAAACGCGACTCGATACCGACCTCGCAGTCGCCCGGCTCAAAGCGCATTTCAAAGTGAACACCCTCGAAGCCTTTGGTTGCGAAAAAATGCCACTGGCGGTAATTGCAGCAGCGTCAGTTCTCGATTTCGTTGCCGAAACGCAGTTCGGGGCGATTCCGCAGATAACTTCACTTCGGACCGAGTCGACCAACTCGTACATGAAGCTGGATCAAAAGGCACTGCGAGATCTTGAGGTTTTCAGTTCATCTATTCGCCGACCGGACGCGCCGACCCTTTACGGAACGCTGAATCACACAAAAACTGCGATGGGCGCAAGAACTCTTCGTAACTGGCTGACACGTCCGCTGATGGACGTCGAGGCTGTCAGGCGACGGCAGGGAGTGATTACCGCGTTCTTTGACGATCAGGGCGTTCGTGTGCGGGTTCAAGCTCTGCTGTCCAAAGTGTCCGACCTTGAACGCCTGATGAACCGGGTGCGCACGAACACGGCGACACCACGTGATCTGGCATCGCTCCGCACCGGGCTGGCGGTCGTTCCTGATCTGGCAAACGCCCTTCCGGAAGGTGTAACACCAGGTGGTGCCGTGATTGGTCGGCTGCACTCGTCAAAAGAGGCGGTCGACCTGCTCGAAGCCGCAATACCCGACGAGCCATCGGTGACTGTTGGCGAGGGATCGGCGATTCGAGAGGGATTTCACCCTGAGTTGGACGAAGTGCGGGCCCTCTCGGGCGATGCCCGTTCCAGCATTGCGGCTCTCGAGGCCGATCACCGCGAATCGACTGGTATAAAAAATCTTAAGATCGGGTACAACCGTGTATTCGGCTACTACCTCGAAGTTTCAAAGTCTAACGTCCACCTTGTTCCTGAATCGTTTGAACGACGACAAACCCTGGTAAATGGCGAGCGATTTATCACACCAGAACTAAAAGAGCTTGAATCGAAAATCCTTTCAGCCCGCGACCGGATAAGTGAACTCGAACGAGAGGTATTCAGGCGGGTTTGCGCCGAGGTGACCGTACATGGCGAGCGAATCATGCAGACAGCCAGCGCCATCGGCACACTCGATTCTCTTGTTTCGATGGCGCAGGCGGCGGCTGAAAACGGTTGGGTACGGCCCGTTGTTGATGATGACACTGTTCTGGAAATTGAAGCTGGACGCCACCCGGTGGTCGAATCGGCGCTTGGTCCGGGGCGGTTTGTGCCGAACGACATCGACCTTTCGAATTCAGAACGACAGATAATGATCATCACCGGGCCGAACATGTCCGGCAAATCCACATATATTCGGCAGGCCGCCATCCTGGTGCTAATGGCGCAGACGGGCAGCTTCATTCCGGCGTTGAAGGCCCGCGTTGGTGTCGTCGATCGTATATTCACCCGAGCGGGGCTGTCTGACGATATATCGGGCGGTCAATCGACATTCATGGTCGAAATGGTCGAGACGGCCTCTATTTTGAATCAGGCCACGAGCCGTTCACTTGCCGTGCTGGACGAAATTGGGAGAGGTACATCGACTTACGATGGGCTGGCGATTGCAAGGGCGGTTGCCGAGCATATCCACGACTCTCCGAAACTCGGTTGTAAAACGCTGTTTGCAACTCACTATCATGAGATGACGCAACTGGCCGATCAACTTCCCCGTGCCCACAACCTCCGTGTCGCTGTGGCCGAAGAGTCCGGGGAGGTTGTTTTCTTGCACCAGATCGTGCCGGGAGGCGCAGATCGTTCGTACGGCGTTCATGTCGCAAGGTTGGCAGGCATGCCGGGTGCCGTGGTCAGCAGGGCGTGGGCACTGCTTGAGGAACTGGAAAATGGCCGTAATGCCGGTGACAGGTCCGGTGGGTACCAGCTGCAGATGCCGTTTAGTGAGCAACCGAGTAGTAACGAAGCACTCGATGAGTTGAAAGCCCTCGATATCGCCAGCATGACTCCGCTGGAGGCGATCAACGAATTGTTCCGGTTGCAAGAACAGGCAAACAAGACGCGAGAGCAGTAGTAGCGCCCGTGCTGGTACTGCTCTCGCGTCTTGTTGGCAAAAGAGGGCGGAACTCAACTTTGCCTTATCCCCGATTTGAGGAAGCGTTCTACTGGTTAGCCTTACGGGTGTGTGTTGGGGAATTTGGCGTGAAACAACTCGATGCAATCTAAACACAGTATAGTCGAGTGTAATAAATACTTCATCATATCCGGCGCGGGAAATCAGTTCGCATGACTACTATCGCTCCCTTAATTTCGGTGAAACCTTGTGACGATGGCACACAGGCGGCGTTCGTCTGTTTGAGGCAGAATCGAACAAGCACTGAACCATTCAATCGTGATCCGACTTCTCCGGTAAAACCTTTCGAATCCCTCTGTTGAATATGGAACCTGGACTTTTAGCACTTTTAGGGCTGTTCGTTGGAGGCGTCATCAACGTCATCATCGACCGGTCTCCCCCGCACGACTATGTCGATGGCGTAATTTCCGAAGGTGCGCGTCCCCGCACGATTCGTTGGTGGGAGTGGCTTCCGGTGCTG
>CAYLWG010000202.1:0-2282 GCA_964387235.1 uncultured Dehalococcoidales bacterium | reverse complement strand
CCCATAGTTGAACTCAGCATCGGGGCTTTATTTGGCCTCGCATGGTTTCGGCTTTCAGATCCGCTCTGGCTCGTGATTGCGTTACTCGTATTCATATCGATTCTGATCGCCCTGGCATTTATCGATTTCGAGACGACTTTCCTGCCAAATAACCTGGTCCTACCCCTTCTGGCAGCGGCGTTGATCGTATCGTTCTTTGTGCCTGATCGAGAATGGTGGCACGGGCTTGCGGGCGCTGCCGCCGGGTACGCTGTTTTCTACCCATTTGCCTGGATTGGCGACCGTCTTGGACGGCCTGTGATGGGCTGGGGCGACGTAAAACTGTCTGCAGCGCTGGGTGCGATACTTGGACTGGCACCGCTGGCTCTCGCCCTCTATCTTGGGGTTCTCGTTGGTGGGGCAGTTGCCATCGTGATCTACGCAGGCCGACTGTTCGGGTTCAATCGCATTTTGATCCCCTATGGCCCATACCTGGTAACCGGTGGGATAGTTTCGATATTTTATTATCAGACAATCGCAGAATGGATAACCGGCCGGTTCTGATAAGTTTTACGCCATGACTCTAATTGATGTAATTCAAGTTGGAGTGCTAGCAACGAACTGCTACGTAGTTCGTTCCGAAAACTCGTCAACATGTGTTGTTATCGACCCCGGCGGAGAACCTCAAAGTATCTTTGACTTTCTCGAACCGCGAAATCTTCAACCAGTCCTGATAATTTCGACTCATGGCCATGCCGACCACACCGGCGCGGTTGCTCCCTTGCTCGCCAGGTACGCCAAGTCTGATAGTTGCGAATTCGCTATGGGCGCGGATGACGTTAATTCAGCATCCAGACAATTGCCCTGGCTCAAAAGCATGCTGGGAGACTTCGAAGAGCCCCCGGAGCCTTCCATGCAACTGAATCATGGCGAATCCCTAATCTTCGACGACCTCAAAATCGCCGTCCTCGGGACCCCCGGGCACACACCTGGCAGCATCTCTCTCCATATCGATGGTCATGTTTTTACTGGCGATACACTGTTCCGAGAGTCGATTGGCCGTTTCGATCTTTCCGATGGAGATGAGGCGAAGGAAATTGCGAGTATTCGAACTGTACTGTTCGCCCTCGACGATTCCACGATAGTTCTGCCAGGTCATGGGCCAGCGACAACCATCGGGCACGAAAAATCAGCGAATCCCTACGTGTAGAAAGTCCGCTATCTGCACCTACCACCAAAAGCAAGACAACGAACAGGGAATGGGGTTGATATGAAGCTTTCAAAGTCTGAACGTCGTATCAACTGACGAATCCCGACCGCACGTGTAAATAAAATTCCTTAATCCACCCGTAACGATCAAACAACGATAGAGTGTGGGAATATGGAACTTTCGCTAGCCGACGCGCTGATAATCATCGATATCCAGAACGATTTCTGTGAAGACGGTGCCGTTCCCGTTCCAGGAACACAGACCCTGGCAATCCGTCTTGCAACACTGGCGCGCCGCGTTCATTCCGCCGGCGGAAGGGTGATTGCGACTCAGGATTGGCATACGGACGCGCACCTTTCGTTTACGGAATTCGGTGGTGAATGGCCGCCACATTGTGTTCAGGGCACGGATGGAGCCGACTTCCACCCGGACCTGAAATTACCGGTCGGTTCGCTCGTAATTAGAAAGGGTGCCGACCCGAAGATCGACGCCAAGTCGGCATTTACTGGTTCGACTCTTGAAGAGACCCTGAAACGGCACTCTGTCGAACGGGTTTTCATTTGTGGTGTTCCGACCGAACTGACGGTGCTAGAAACTGCGCTTGAGGCCGGAACACTTGGCTTTGAGACTTTTGTTGTTGAAGATGGCATCGCCGCATTTACCATGGAAGCGACAGATACTTTAGTGGCGATGGAAAAAATGAAAAAAGCCGGAGTTCAGTTCGTAATAGGCGATGATTTGGTCAACTGAGTAGCCACTACTCGGGCCACGATGAATATGATCGGCCAGTAAACCCCTGGTATACGTAGTCATAAACCAATAGCCACAGACGCGAAAACGCCCGGACTTTGAACAGTCCGGGCGTTTTTAGTTAACTCACTGATCTCGGATGGTTGAACGCTAAACGAACAGCGGACCAAAGATCAACGAAACTATTGCCATCAATTTCAACAGGATGTTTATGGCCGGACCGGACGTGTCCTTGAACGGATCACCAACCGTGTCGCCCGTCACCGCGGCGGCGTGAGTGTCGGAACCCTTGCCGCCGAAATTGCCAAGTTCAACGTATTTCTTGGCATTGTCCCACGCACCC
>CAYLWG010000201.1:0-5258 GCA_964387235.1 uncultured Dehalococcoidales bacterium | reverse complement strand
CAGCATTGGAATGATGGGCGTTAGGATCTGCAGAATAATGGATGCGGTGATGTACGGGTACACGCCGAGGGCCGCAATGGACAGGTTGCGCAGGGCACCGCCGGAAAACAGGTCAAGGAACCCAAGCAGTGGGTTGGCTTCAAAGGCAGCGGCCAGGGCTTCGCGGTCGACACCCGGAACTGGCACATGAGCGAAGAACCTGAAAATAACCAGAATTCCCAGTGTGAAGAGAATCCTGTATCGAAGGTCAGGAATGCGCCATGCGTCTGCTGCAGCACGAAAAAGTGCTGGTACCGCAGATTCTGATGCTTGCTTGGCCTGAGTCATATTTATTTAGCCGTTTTGGCCGCCGGGGCCTGTTGTGATGCTGGTGCATCGATAACTGTTACGGTGCCACCGGCTGCTTCGATCTTTTTTCTGGCAGATTCGCTGAACGCGTGTGCTGTAATGTTCAGCTTTTTCGTCAATTCACCGTTTCCGAGAATTTTGACTCTGATCTTCCTCTTTCGAACGATTCTGGCTTCGTACAAACTTTCTGGGGTCACTTTCGACCCGGCACGGAGTTCGTCGAGAGTCGAGAGGTTCACAGGGGCAGTTTCGACACGGAATATATTCGTGAAGCCGCGCATGTGGGGTAGTCGTTTGATGAGCGGGAGCTGCCCACCTTCAAACAGGAACGGCACATGCCCTGTCTGTTTCTGTCCGTTTGAACCACGCCCTGAATACGTGCCAGTACCGGAACCGTTTCCACGGCCCACACGCTTACGCGGTTTTCGAGAGTTTTTAGATGGTTTTAGCTGGTGGAGTCCAGGCATTGCTTGGTTTTTACTGACTTCGGGGTTGGATTACGATTTCGTGTTTGATGCTTGTACGCGTTTTTCGAGCGTATACGAGGTTAGTTGGCTGCCTCGACGGTAACGAGGTGGCTAACTCTTTTTATCATGCCGCGGGTTACCGCATTGTCTTCCTGGATAACTTCGTGGCGGATTTTCCGGAGCCCAAGAGCCTTAAGCGTTGCTCGCTGGGCAGGCTTGGTGCCGATGGAGCTTCGTTTTTGTGTGATACGTAGTTTTGCCATGTGATTACAGAATTACCTACGAACCAGCTTCGTCTTTGGACTTGACTATGCCTTTACGACGCTCGACAACTGCAATTGGGTCTCGGAGTTGGTCGAGCGCGGCGAGCGTGGCTTTGACGACGTTAATTATGTTTGGTGATCCGAACGTCTTTGAGAGAACGTCCTTTACTCCAACGGCTTCCATTACGGCTCGTACCCCACCACCTGCGATCACGCCGGTTCCCGGGGCGGCCGGTTTCAGCATCACCTTTGAACCCGAGAATTTGTATATGGTCTCGTGCGGGATGGTCGGGCCATTAAGGGTGACGTGCTTCATGGCTTTCTTGGCGTAATTGGTTCCTTTGCGAACAGCATCGGGAACCGCACCGGCTTTGCCAAGAGCAGCTCCAACGTTGCCGTTGCCATCTCCGACTACAACCATGGCGTTGAAGGTGAGGTTCCGCCCACCTTTGACTACCTTGGATACTCGGCGAATTTTCACTACGCGTTCAACAAGACCTGAATCTTCTTCTTCACGTCTTGGCCGACGTCCTCGACGGTCGCCACCGGGACCACGACCACCAGGGCCACCGGGGCCACCCGGGCCGCGACCACCGCTTCCGCCAGGACCACGGCCTCCGCCGGGGCCACCTGGACCGCGGCCACCGCCACCTGAGCCGCGCGGGCCTCCTCCGCCCTGCCCACGACCTGGGCCACGGCCTCCGCCGGGGCCACCTGGACCGCGGCCACCGCCGCCTGGACCTCGAGGGCCTCCGCGTGAATCGCTCTGAGTCGTGACCATTTTAGAAGCTAAGTCCTTCCGAACGGGCTGCATCGGCTAGTGCCTTCACCCGACCGTGATATTTGTAACCGCCGCGGTCGAAGACAACTTTGGTGATCCCTGCTGCGAGCGCCATTTTGGCAACTGCATGGCCCACTACTTCCGCGATAGCGGTTTTTGCGTCGCCCGATTTCACTTCGAGTGACGTCGCTGAGGCCAGTGTGTGACCACGATCATCGTCAATGACCTGGGCGTAGATGTGATTGCTGCTCCGGAAAACGGCGAGTCGTGGCCGATCGGCTACACCACGGACATTTTTCCGTACGCGCCTGTGCCTTACCCACCGCTTCCTGGTATCGAATTTATTACTGCTCATTGATTACTAACCCGTGCCAACAGCTGTCTTACCAGCCTTGCGGCGGATAACTTCATCAGAATATTTTATGCCTTTGCCCGTGTACGGGTTCGGCTTTCGCACCTTACGTATTCGAGCTGCCTGCTCGCCCACGTCCTCTTTGCTCGGGCCGCTCACGACGATGAACGTCTGGCCGTCTGCAACAATTTTGTTATCGCCAATTGGTTCGATGGGAACCGTGTGCGAATAGCCAACACTGATTTCCAGCGCCTTGCCTTTTTGCTGCACGCGGTAACCGGTTCCGATCAGTTCCAACCGCTTCGAGTAGCCGGTGGAACAGCCAATAACCATGTTGTTCAACAGGCTACGTGTCAGGCCATGCAACGCCCTCTGTTCGGGGTCGTCGTTAGGACGGGCAACTGTGATGATTCCATCCTTCAGAACAATTTTCATAGTGGTCGGCAGGGTTCGCGTAAGTTCGCCGATCTTACCTTTGACCGTAACTGTAGTGCCATCGACTTTTACTTCGATGCCATCTGGCACTGTGATTGGGGCTTTACCTATTCGAGACACTTCAGATTTTCTCTCGTAAATACTTGTTCATGCACAACTATGGTAAGAATCAGATTTCTACCAGACGTAAAAGAGCAGTTCTCCACCGACGCCTTGACGACGTGCCTGCTGGCCTGTCATCACGCCTTTCGAAGTTGACATGAACGCGACTCCAATGCCGCCGAAGTAACGTGGTACTTCGTTCTTGCCAACGTAGACCCTCAACCCGGGTTTGCTCACACGCTTCAGGCCCTGGATTACGGGTGTTTTATCTTCGTAGTAGCGAAGCTGAACTTCGATTTTTTTACTTACAGAGTCTTCGTCTACCGTCTTGAAACTGGTGATGAAACCCTCGTCGGACAAGAGTTTCAACAGCGAAGTTTTCATTCTGGAAGCCGGGACTTCAACGGCATCATGGCTCACCTGTACCGCATTACGGATGCGGGTGAGCATGTCGGCTATAGGGTCTGTTACTGGCACCTGGATCGATTCTCTCGGTAGCTATACGGGTTTTACAGGCTTCCCTTGCGGATTCCAGGCAGTTCGCCCTTCAGTGCAAGATCGCGGAATGTGATTCGTGACAGGCCAAAGAAGCGCATGTATCCCCGCGGTCGGCCTGTAATTGCACAGCGGTTTCGTAATCGTATTTTCGCCGAGTTTCGCGGCAGTTTTGCCAGCTCTTGCCGGGCTGCAAATCTCTCTTCAGGAGTACGACGAATATCGAGCGATACCTTGCGGAAATCGCTGCGTTTCTCGGCATAAGTATCCACCAATCTCTGGCGGCGCTTTTCTCTTTCGATCATCGACTTCTTAGCCAATACAGATAACTCCAGGGGTTCTAAACGAACCGGCTCAAATTGTTAGAACCGGTTCATCGACGTGCATGAACGGCATTCCCAGTAATTCAAGGAGCCGTCGCCCCTCTTCATCGGTGCGCGCTGTCGTGACAACTGTCACCTGCATGCCGCGCATCCGGTCGATTTCATTGTAGTCAATCTCAGGGAACGTGGATTGATCGCGCATTCCCAGCGAGTAGTTTCCGCGGCCATCAAACGCAGTGCGGCTGATGCCTCGGAAGTCGCGGATCCGCGGGAGGGTGATATTCACAAACCGGTCGAAGAACTGCCACATTCGGTGCGCACGAAGCGTAACTGATGTGCCAATTACCGAGCCTTCTCGCAATTTGAAGTTTGCGATTGACACTTTCGCACGGTTTTCGAGCGGCTTTTGGCCGGCGATCTTCTGCAAATCGCCGGTTGCAGCACCCACTGCCGAATTGCTATCCAGAGCTTCACCAAGACCGATGTTTAGCACAATCTTTTGGATCGTCGGCACCTGCATCCGGTTGGTGTACCCGAACTCACGTGTCAACACGGCAACCACGTCGTCGCGGTAAACCTGCTTCATACGGGGCACATCAACAACGAAAGCCGGTTTTTTCGACCGGGCCGACTTAGCGGGAGTGGGCTTGGGCGACTGTTTTTCAGCAGCGACCTCTGGCTTTGCGGCCATCTTCGCTGCGACGGCTTTTTTGGCCGCTGGCTTCTTAGCCGGTGCCTTTTTGGCGGTCGGCTTTTTTGCGGTCGACTTCTTAGCTGCGGGCTTCTTTGCCTTTGCTGTGTCTACCTGTTTTTCTTCTTTTTTATTGCTGTCAGGAGCGTTTGCCACTCTTGACCACCCTAACTTTCGTCCCGTCTTCCAGGACCTTCTGACCTGTTCGACCGGCGTTGCCGGTTTCCTGGTCAATTAGCATTACGTTTGATAGCGACATTGGCAGTTCACTCTGAACGATGCCTGTCTGTGTCACGCCGTGACGATGCGGCAGGTGGCGAGTTGCCATGTTGATTCCCTCAACGACAACGCGCCCCACACCAGGAAGAACCCGGGAAACGGTTCCGCGTTTTCCTTTGTCTTTTCCAGAGATGATGAGAACTTCATCGTCTCGTTTGATACGTCTCTGAGCCATGACTCACAGAACCTCCGGTGCTAACGACACGATGCGCATGAACTGTTTGTTGCGCAGTTCACGGGCTACCGGGCCAAAGATTCGGGTGCCGCTCGGGTTCTGATCGTCACCAATAATCACACAGGCGTTATCGTCGAATCTGATGTATGAACCATCGGATCGACGGACTTCTTTCGCCGTTCGCACGACAACCGCTTTCACGACCTGGTGCATTTTTATTGTGCCACCCGGTTGGGCATCTTTCACGGTGCAGGTAATGACATCGCCGAGCGACGCGTACCTGCGCGCACTCCCACCAACAATGTTGATGCAGAGCACTTCGCGTGCACCGGAATTATCGGCTACTTTAAGTCTTGTTTCTCGCTGAATCATTTCGTTCTAATCCCCAGACCCTTCAGAATCTGGTGCGCCGGCCAGTACGGCTTCGGAATCAATATCCGACGGCTGTACTTCGGCGACATCGACCTTTTCCAGAATCTCGACCAGGCGCCATCGCTTGGTCTTGGAAATTGGCCGTACCTCTTCAATCAAGACGCGATCGCCGACG
>CAYLWG010000200.1:0-5258 GCA_964387235.1 uncultured Dehalococcoidales bacterium | reverse complement strand
GCTGCCGGTTACTGCTTGAAGGAGCCCAATGTGCCGCCTCGAACAACGAGGCGATTTGATCTTCGGTAAGGGGCGCGTCTGCGAAAGATTTCGACGACCAGCGCTCGACGAACATCGGTTCGATGATTGCAGAGGTTTTTCGTAAGTTTTTCAGGTCACCTGTAACCATTGTTATTCCTTGTTTGGCTGGGCTAATTGGGTCTGGCTGGGCTGATTTGGTCGGGCCAACCCGAGTTGGACTGGATATTTCGTTTGCGCCACTAACGACGAATTTTAGATGCCAGTGCCAGTGAACAGGCCGGCGATACAGATATCGCCGTTAGTTTCTTATTACGAACGGTCGCGCATCTCCGTTGAAGAGATATCTGAACGAAACTGAGATTCGCTCAGGCCGATGAACATTTTTTGGTAACGCCGCGGTATTTTTACACCGCTCAACTCTTTGAACATCTGCTGGTCGTCTACCCGACCGGCAACCACGAATTGGCACCGGTTCTCTTCTATCAGGTCAAGAGAATTCTCTACCGACGTCAATTCCCCTGTTACGTGGTCGGGGTAGTATTTTTCGTCGAGCAGACGGACAAACGTGTCGAAACCGATTAAAAAACTTGAACCCGGTAACACCGACGATTTTTCAGTAAACCGTGGGGCGCTGGTCACTATAAGCGACAGCCCTTCCGATGCAATCAACGCTGCTCGCCTGTCCAGTTCCCGTCGTGGGAGCAAAGGCTTATCAACGTTCTGGATGGAGATTTCAAGATAGCCAGTTCTGCTCGTGAGTTTCGCAGCCGCGGCGAGCATCTCGCGGTGACCATCGTGGAACGGGTTGAACGATCCCGCAAGCACCAGTGGTTTTTCCGGTAACAGTTCCCTGATCTCCGTGCGGGACGGGCCAAACGCTGTCTTCGTGTCGACCGGGGTCGGCGTTATCACCAGCGCGGGAATTTCCCCCGCGTACAGCCGGTCAATCAAGTTCATCGAGCCGTTCCGTGTCAAGCACATCGATTACCAGCCGCTCTTCAACGCCAATTGCTTCCGCAATCGAGTTCAGGACGATTGCCGACACGATCGCATCCTCGTCTGCCCTGGTCCTTGCATTCTTGTCGAACCATATCGACACGCCACCCGATCTCGTATCGCCAGCCTTATCTTCAGCAATCCAGGCTATATGTGCGCGGTCTTCGCCGCGCCTCACCCGGTCGGTGGCAACAGCCGCGGTACATCCAACACCGAAAAGCAGCTGCCCCTCGTTCTCCTCACCGTTATCGTCAGCAAGGTGCCGTGCGCGCTTCAGAGCTGCTTTTGCGATCAACATTGCTTCCTCGACAGAAACATGCTGATTGGCCCGGACACCCACGAATTCGTCAAGTGCTTTTCTTGCGTAAGGCACCTGCGCCTCAAGGACCGTCCTGGAAGTTCCGGGCTGTGCGAACAGGTCGCTGATCGCCCTGATCCCAGCACCTGTCACCACCACGCAGCCCCTGCCGGGAACACTATGAAGCTTCTGTGCTAATTCGTCCGGTGTCACAAGCTGTCCCTTCCGTAGTCGTATACCTCTGGTCCAAATATCGCCATAACGTTGAGCCCGACTGCCCGTTCAACAAGCAGAGTCATTTACGTGCCGTTAAATCACGAGTACGGTTTGCGCAGGATTAGCATCAGGCAGAACCCGCCAGTTCCCCAGTCCATCAATTAACCCCCGGTAACCCAACCCCCGGCATCGGCCCACAGTAATTCAGCGGGCGCCCCCATCCCCAGAAGCAACAAAACATGCTCGAACACTTCCATGTTCCCCCTGAAGACGAAGTACGGATCATGCCCGACGCACTTCGGCATACGACAAACGAACTGTTCTTGAAGATGGGCCTATCAAAGCAGGACGCATGGCAGTCCACCGATGTACTGCTGCTCTCCGATACCCGCGGCGTCGACACACACGGCGTTTCGAACATGTTACGTCACTACATCGAGAGTTTCGCCCAAGACTTCATAAACCCGACTCCGAACTGGAAGATAACGAGGGAAACCCCGACTACAGCCAACGTGGATTGCGACCGCGGACTTGGGATTGCCGTGATCCCAAGGCATGGCGATGATCGCCAGCGTGAAGGCAATGGAACTGGCTATCGAAAAAGCCCGCGAAACCGGCATTGGTGCGATCACGATGGGAAACGGACGACACGCCGGAATGATCGCCTATCACGCCATGATGGCTATTCCTCACGACATGATCGGCTACGCGATTACGGCGGGTGGACAGGCCATGCTACCGACCTTCGGGGCCGAGCCACGTTTGGCCCCGAACCCACATGCCTGGGCGGTTCCGGCCGATAAGGAGCCTCCGTTTGTGCTGGATATCTCTTCGTCGTCGGTGGCGTCAAACAAGGTTCAACTGCTCAGGCGCATGAAGTCGCTTACCATTCCGGGGATTATCGCCGACGATAAGGGCAACCCGATCATGGACGAGCGCGAGATTCCCGACCATACGTGGATTCTGCCCAACGGTGCGACTCGTGAACTTGGCTCGCACAAGGGATACGGTCTGAGCGCAGTGGCTCAGGTGTTCGGCGGAATCCTGTCCGATGGCGCTTTCGGTGCCTACGACCGCGGGCATATGTCGCACTTCGTTGCCGCCTACTCGATTGAGGCGTTTGCAGATGTTGCTGAATTCAAGAAGTCGATGGACGAATTTCTGAAGTACTTAAAAGATACCCCGACAGCTCCCGGCCACGACCGCGTCTACTACGCGGGCCTACCCGAGCACGAGGAATCGATCGACCGCCATAAGCGGGGCATTCCGCTTCACAGGGAAGTGATCGACTGGTTCGACCAGACAACCGCCGAGTTCAACCTCGCACCACTGGAACGGTAAGGACAAACAAGATGCTTGAACACTTTCATGTTCCCGAAGAAGACCAGGTGCGGGTCTGGCGAAACGACCTGCTCAGGACAACCACCGCGGTATTCAGTGCTATGGGCATGCCCACAGACGATGCCGGACTCGCTGCCGACGGGCTGGTTACTGCCGATATCAGGGGCTGCGAAACACACGGCGTTTCAAACATGCTCCGCGCTTACGTGAAGATGTTCGCAGAAGGCAAAATCAACCCGACGCCAGCCTGGAAGATCACCCGGGAAACGTCTGCGGTCGCAACTATCGACGCCGACGGCGCGCATGGGCTGGTGATATGCCCTAAAGCGATAGACATCGCCATCGAAAAGGCTAAAAAAGTCGGCATCGGGGCGGTGACCATCCACAACAGTCGCCACTCCGGGATGATGGCCTTCACCGCGATGCGGGCGATGCCGCACGACATGATCGGCTACGCGATTACCGGCGGAGGGGCCAATATGGTGCCTACTTTTGGGGCCGAGCCGCGACTCGGGGCTGTCCCCCATGCCTGGGCGGTTCCGGCCGATAAGATGCCGCCGTTCGTCCTCGACATATCTTCGTCTTCTGTCGCTGCCAACAAAATTCAACTGCTCAGGCGCACCGGCGCTCCCCTGCTGCCGGGTTTGCTCGCCCAGACAGATGGCACGCCGATTATGGAGGAGCAGGAAGTTCCTGCCGAAACTCGGCTCCTGCCGTGGGGTTCAACCCGTGAACTCGGGTCGCACAAGGGTTATGGAATGGCGGTGATCGGCCAGGTGTTTACGGGGATACTGTCGTCAGGGATGTTCGGTGCCACCAACATACCGGGCAACGGTGGGGATTTCGTGGCGGCGTTTTCCATCGACGCGTTCCGTGACGTTACGGAGTTCAAACGATCGATGGACGAGTTCCTCACGTACCTTGTCGAGACTCCTCCGGCACCGGGTCACGACCGTGTTTACTACGCGGGGCTACCGGAACACGAGGAAGCGATCAATCGGGAACGGGACGGTATTCCGCTACACCGTGAGGTGGTCGAGTGGTTCGACCAGACGACCGACGACCTGAAGCTGGAACGGCTGGTGCGGGCGGGTTAACTGCGCCACGCCGCATTCGGTCGTACGTCTCGGCCTGCCCTGTTGTGCCCGTTCCGGCACGCAGGCACACCCTGCCGCCTGATGCCAAGGCAATTTTCACAAACGGCCAGAAGCCTATATCGCAGCGGCTTCTATCTCGACCACAAGATCATCCATATCATCATCGAACAAGCTGATGTCTTGCCCCGGCCCGAAGTCGTCATCAACTTCATCAGCGCCACCACCAGAGGTAAGCTTGTCGGCCATGGCGACCAGTCCGAATCCCTTTGCTGGCGTCGGCACGACATCATCAGGAAGGGTCGTAGGTTGTTCTATCGAACCGTTCGAGCGAATTGAACGAGAATTAATCGTGTACCCGCAGGTCAGGCAATTTAAGAACGTGCCGAAGTTATCAGAGCCAAGCTCGACAGTTCCGTCCTTGCAACGCAGGCAAGATTTGAAGTACAGCATTGTTACGCCTCCTTGATCCACGAAGTTCACAGCGGACACCGTGACTATCGTGCATTTCCCGCGATTACCGGGAAGTTATCCCGGAATTACATGGGAGTTACCGGGCGGCAGGTTATCCGGTATCGACTAATTCCACCCGAGTAGCACTTTTACGAGTTTCCACGAATTCTGCAATATCCCGCATTTCACCCGCGCTGTTGCAGCCTGTAACTCACGGAGCTGGATTATGCTTCGCTTTTGCTTCTGGCGTTCCGACTTCTGGATCAAGACTGGTTTTTGGATTTCAAGCCGCACTATCAGCCAGATAACTTAAGCCACAGAGAGTCAGCGAGGTGTTTTCGAATGGCAAGGCTGTACATCATCGGTGCCGGAACGCCCACCCCTACACCTACACGGTTTGGATCGGCTTATGTTCTCGAAATCGAGGGCGAGAAGATCATGTTCGATTGCGGCCCCGCAACGACCCACAAGCTGGTTAAAGCCGGGCTGTGGCCTACCGATATCGACTACATTTTCTTCACGCACCACCATTTCGACCACGATATCGACTACCCGTGCTTCCTGCTCACTCGCTTCGACCAGTCGATAGGCAAGGAAAACCAATTACAGGTTTTTGGCCCCGCGCTGACGGAGATGATTACCGAGGGCATAATTGGCGAAAACGGCATATTTTCGCACGACTGGAAAGCTCGAATTTATCACCCGCTTTCGCAGAAGGTGTACATGAACCGTGGGGGTGTAATGCCCCGGCGCGCGCCGAAGGTTAAAGCACGCGATGTAGGGGGTGGAACGGTTCACACGGCGAAGAACTGGGAGGTTGTATCGGCCCATGCTGAACA
>CAYLWG010000199.1:2314-5295 GCA_964387235.1 uncultured Dehalococcoidales bacterium | reverse complement strand
CGCCCGGAGCTAATTCCCGAGCGGTTCTGGGGTAAGGACGATTCTTTATTCCCCCGGATGTTTCCCAACAAAAACACCAAAAGTACTTCGGTTACGAAAGTACTATTCCGAACTTGACATCCCTTAGCAGCCGGTCCGTCCGAGTGCCAATTGTGGATAACTAAGAATAGAATTTGGGATGGTCGTTCGGGTGAAACTGAACGGCTCTTAAAAGACGAAGCCCCGCGTAAACGGGGCTTCTACAAGTAGAACGTTTCCTTCGATAGGCTCCGTCCCGGTTGGTATTGAGATTTTGGGCCTTGTTGGTGGAAACGTCAATATCGAAAAGGATATTCGAAGTGGCATTTCCACAGTCAGTAAAAAATGCAGCCCTGCTACGTTCTGGTGGCAGGTGCGAGTGTCGACGTAAGCACACTTACGACACGAATCCGCCCCACAAGGGTGGACGTTGCCCACAGCGAATTCGAGCGGGGCAATGGGAAGCCCACCACAAGACTGCGCAGTCATCTGGTGGGCCAGACACCCTGTCGAACTGTGAAGCTTTATGCGCGCGTTGCCATCGGCTCACCGGAACGTATGGTCGCTAATTATCATCCAAAACACAGCGCAACTGAGAGGATTAGAAAATTGGCCTCAACCTACGAAATCATAAACAGTTTCAATGAATGGCTGAAAAAAACAGTCCGGTAAGTTAGCAGATTATTATGTGGGTATTGCCACAGACGCGAAAGACCGTCTCGCAAATGGTCACGGACTGAATACTGAGAATGGCATCGATAAGTGGATGCTGTATCCCGCTGAATCATCCGTAGATGCACGAGTGATTGAACAGTACTATCTAGATGCAGGTTTAGATGGTGGTTCAGGAGGTGGAAACGACTCGACGACCCAAGTTTACATCTGTTTCAAGGGTAGTAACTTTCGCTAGTCGAATACGTTGACCACGAATCTTAATCACACCAAAAAAAAGAAAAGCCCCTGGTTTTGCCGGGGGCTTTTCACGTTCGATATGTCACGAGGCGGACTGTAAGCCGAGTCCTGTACCAGCTCCGCAATAAAGCGAAACCAGCGACGGCCATCCATCTAGGCCTGCAGTTGCCCGCAGGCTCAAGCGACCAACCCGGAAGCTACCCGAATCCGGTCAAAGCTTCCCTATTTGGTCTTGCACCGAGTGGGGTTTGCCGTGCCCCAAATGTCGCCATTCGGGCGGTGCGCTCTTACCGCACCCTTTCAGCCTTACCCCGATTTGCTTTCGCTCATTGGGGCGGTTTACTTTCTGTTGCACTTTCCGTCGGGTCGCCCCGCCCTGCCGTTAGCAGGCACTCTGATCCATGAGGTGCTCGGACTTTCCTCCCCCACGCCCTAAAGCGCAGCGGCGACCGTCCGTCCTCCTCGCGACAGGGTTAAGGGTACCGGGTATTTTCGATCAGGTGTAATCCCAACCGGTGCCATCCTGAGATTAAGCTCCGGGCGTGCGAGGCGCACTTGGTCGCATTTCGGCAGATCACTTAGCTCAGGGCGTAGGACTTGGCCGCACTCGCGTAAGCTCCGCGGGGCAGCGTTTTGTGCCGGGCGTGATCGAATCACTTGGGCACTCGCGCAAGCTCCGGGCGTGCGAGCATTTAGCTCCGGGCGTAGAACTTGGTCGCATATGCAGCTCCGCGGGGCAGCGTTAGTTGCCGGGCGTAGAACTTGGGCAACACAGCGCAAGCTCCGCGGGGCACGCCAGGGCGAGTTGGCTTTGAAAAATCTTTAAGTGTTTGCGGAACTTCGTTATACACCTTTCTCCGGCATCGCCCGTGTGAGCCTCGCGCACCCGGTGACTAAGCTCTGGCGTGCCCCGCGGAGCTGCATACGCGACCAAGTGCGCCTCGCACGCCCGGAGCCAAACGCCCTGCCCCGTGGAGCTGCATAAATGTCGCCCAAGTGCGGCCTCGGCACGCCCGGCGACTAACCACTCACATGCGGCATTACGTCGGGCGGAATTATGCCCAACTTCCCTGCCTGGTAGTCGGAAAACGCCTGCTGAAGTTCTTCCTGCGTGTTCATCACGAACGGCCCGTACCAGGCAATTGGCTCTCGAATCGGCAGACCGCCAAGCAACAGAATTTCCAGTTCAGGTGATCTGCTGTCCTGCTGCTGATCGGCAGAAACGATTATCGAATCTCCCTTACCAAACACTGCCGACTGACCCATATGAATTGGTCGTTTATCGGGGCCAACCGTGCCTTTTCCCTCCAGAACGTACGCAAGCGCGTTGTAGTCCTGCCGCCACGGCAATTCGAGTTGCGCTCCGGGGCTGACCGTAGCGTGGATGAAAGTTATCGGCGAATGAGTCACTCCCGGCCCCGCGTTCCCATCGATTTCGCCAGCAATGACTCGCAGCAGCGCACCGCCATCATGTGAACTTAAGAGCGCCAGGTTGTTACGAGAAATTTCCTGGTAGCGCGGGTCGGCCCATTTCTTGTCACGCGGCAGATTCACCCACAGCTGGATTCCGTGCATCAACCCGCCAGTAAGAACGGTTTCCTCGGTAGGTGCTTCGATGTGCAAGATTCCCGCCCCGGCAGTCATCCACTGTGTATCGCCGTCGCTAATCAGGCCACCGCCGCCTTCTGAATCGCGGTGCTTGAATGTCCCTTCGATCATGTATGTAACAGTCTCGAACCCACGGTGTGGGTGCCACGGCGTGCCTTTGGCTTCGCCCGGTCGCCATTCAACCTCGCCCATCTGGTCCATCATGATGAACGGGTCGGTGTACTGGTAGGGGATGCCTGCGAAGGCCCTCCGCACAGGGAAGCCCTCGCCTTCAAAGCCCGTTGGCGCAGTGGTAAGGGTTAGCACTGGCCGAACGACGCTATCGGGTGAAGGCCGGGTTACGCGTTCGAGCGCAAGTATGTTATCGACCGTTACGGCGGGCATCCGGCTTCTCCTTTGGCAGTTTGATGGCAGTTTTGCGTTTAGCTCTGTGCGTTCAATGC
>CAYLWG010000199.1:0-2300 GCA_964387235.1 uncultured Dehalococcoidales bacterium | reverse complement strand
AATTTTGTCGCACGAACGTTTCACCCTGTTGGGGGCGGCGAGTTGTCGTTACTTACTTATCGTAAGCTTATTATTCTATATTAGCAAGCCGGTGACAGAAATTCTAAAAGAGGTCGGTTGCGCTGATGTGATTTTGTAATATGCCCATCTGAACCGCTTGCCTTGAGTCTGGGCGAAGGGTGGTTCGGTGTCTCGCTCGAATGTGATGTGAACCGAGAATCGTGTCGATGACCGCGGGGTTGTTTATATGAACTGTTCGCCGATTCAGAGAGATACTGAATCCCCTTCGGCCAGGCTCAGGGCAAGCAGTTCGGCATGACAATATCGAGCATCCTCAGAACCGCGGGATGACTTCCACTTTATCTTCGCCAACAACGATTCGTTCGACCAACGCCCGGACTGCCGCTTTGGCGATCACGACATCTTCTCCGTTCGTGCCAGCCAGTAGCTGATCGACATCGGGCATCTCAACGTTATCTCGGCCCACCCCGTCGCGTGCGTCTTCGAGTCGTTTAAGCGGAGCTGCCAGATCCTGTAACGTTCCGTAAGCCGATGCCACCAGGCGAACCGCCCGATTGAAATCTCGCTCTGCATCCGAAATTTCATCTGCCAGGCTATCGCCCAGAACGGGTCGCAGCTTCTTTTTCACTCGATCGCTCCACTGCTGCATATCACCGAGAACCGCCTGCTCCAACAGATCGGCATGCCACGAAGAATGCCGTGCAACACCCTCGTTTCGTTCACTGCGGGCATCGCGCGAAGGGCACTCGTAGTACCGATAGGACTTTGCGTTAGATGTGCCGTCGGCACGTTTCCATGACCTGCGCCTGGTCAGTCCGAAAAGGCCCCTGCCACACAGGTCGCAGCGTACGATGCCACCGAGCAGGTAAGGCGTTTCATCGGCCCGTTTTCTCACCGGCCTCCGCATCCGCGTGACGGATTCGGCGCGGTTAAATATCTCGCGTTCAATCAACGGCTCATGACTTCCGGCGATACGCACACCGTAACGGGTGTAAGTGCCGAGATAGGTACGGTTTTTTAGAATCCCGGCGATAGCGAGAGCCGACCACGGACGTCCACTCCGGGTTCGCAGCCCGCGGTCGTTGATGGACCGCGCGATAGCCCTGAAACCGGGCCCACCCAGTGGCTTCGATTTTGGAGCGTGCCAGGGGCCGGCATACGTTTCGAAAATCTCACGAACGACCTCAGATTCGCCAGACACTGGTCTGAGCAGTCCATCGGCGCCAGCCTCGTAACCGTATGGTGTGCGACCCAGCACTTCGCCACGCGATGCCTTGGCAACGATAGAGTCACGTATTCTCGCCTGCCGCTGCGGCGACCTCCCACCAAGGCCAAGTAGTTCTTCACCGCTCTGCAGTGCGTCTGGCCGGTCGGGGTCGGTACAGCGGGCCTCTGTGCCCAGGCGATCCAACTCCAACAACCGTGAAACCAGCGTCTCCAGGTCTTCTGCGAAGTGGGATGCGTCGGGCACCAGCACCAGAGCAAGGCGGGCACCCGGGCCGATGAACGATGCGATCATCTGCCGGTACCTGTCGTGTCGAGCATCGAAATCGCCGACCGGTTCGTCTTCGGCTGGTTCGTACCACGCTACTATCTGATGAGAATTTCGCTGACAGTAAAGTTCAATTTCAGTGCGCGGGTGCATCCATTCCGTCGACGCGAAAACGCCTCCAGAATCCGGAGACGCGTCGGTGCGTTTGTGGGCGGTTTCACTATGGAATCCGACAGCCCTCAATTACGCCTCAGTGATGAGCGCCCTGCCACAACTGCAGGGGATAGGCCCATCGGAGTTTCGCAACCTGGTAAGTTCGCCTGCTGGAAGCTTTACAGCGCAACCCTGACAGACACCGCGTTCGACACGGACAACTGCTATTCCGCGGTTCGATTTGAACAAACGAGTGTATCGCGCCAGGTCGTCTGCGGGAATCTCTGAAGCTTCGGCATTCCTGGCTTCGAGCATTTTGTTGAATTCAGTTCCGACTTTATGCAGTTCCTGGCGTAGTTCGATATTCCGTGTCTTCCAGGTACCTTCTTTTTCGGTCAGTTCTTTCGTCAGCCCTTCAAACTGCTGCCGGGCATGCTCTGCCGCTACTTCAGCAGGAGCGATCAATTCCTCTACCTGTGCCAGGTTTCGCCGCACCGATGAATGTTCGGTTTCGATTGCCGTCAGTTCACGCACATTGGTAATGGCACCGCCGTAGAGCCTGGTTTCAAGTTCGGAAACTTTTTCCTTGAGCATTGCGAACTCGGATTCAAGGCGAGCGGTCTCTACTTTCGAT
>CAYLWG010000198.1:0-5398 GCA_964387235.1 uncultured Dehalococcoidales bacterium | reverse complement strand
AGGTGCTGCCATTGGCCCGCAAGGTCTTCAAACGTCCCTTGCTCAGTCCCAGAGATGCAACAGGTCAAAATTCTGGCGTTACCTTTTCAATGTTCTGGTTGATAAACCCGGCCAGAACATCTGGCGGAGCATCGTGATATCGGGTGGATTGGCCGACAGATATATGTTGATTATTTACCACTGTTCAGCAGATTCATAACCGAATCGATATCCGGTTCGACATATTCCATCTCGACCAGCGCACGCTTCTCCGCCGTGCCGGGATCCTTTAGGCCATTACCAGTTAAGATGCAAACAACCGTCTTGTCGGTCAGGTCAACACCTAATTCGGGAAGCTTTAACAACCCTGCCACAGACGCAGCCGACGCGGGCTCGCAGAAGATTCCCTCTTCTCGGGCGAGTCGAAGGTACGCATCGATAATTTCGTTATCGTCTACCATGTCGATGAGGCCGTTCGATTCATCTCGGGCAGCTTCTGCTTTTCCCCAACTCGCCGGGTTTCCGATCCTGATCGCCGTGGCGACTGTTTCCGGCTTCGCCACAGGTTCACCAAGAACAATCGGTGCCGCACCTGCCGCCTGAAATCCCATCATTCTTGGCGCAGTTTCGGCTCGTCCCATCTGTTGGTACTCGGTAAATCCTTTCCAGTAGGCTGTGATGTTGCCAGCATTGCCTACTGGTATACATAAGATGTCAGGTGCCTCGCCAAGTTCATCGACAATCTCGAACGCACCGGTTTTTTGACCCTCGATTCGAAATGGATTAACCGAGTTTACTAACTCGATATCCATCAATTCGACAATGCCACGCACCGCGTTCAGCGCGTCATCGAAACTACCGTTCACTGCAAGTATTCGCGCCCCGTATGCCATCGCCTGTGCAAGCTTGCCGAGTGCTATTTCTCCGGCAGGCACAAGTACAAGGGTTTCGAGCTGATACCTTGCCCCGTATGCAGCAGCCGAAGCGCTGGTGTTGCCAGTCGATGCGCAGATTATCCGAGTTTTGCCCGCTTCAAGGGCTTTGGCAATCGCCAGCACCATTCCGCGATCTTTGAACGACCCGGTCGGGTTGCATCCTTCGAGCTTGAAAAAGAGGTTTTTACAGCCGATCGCATCGCCAATGTTCTGTGATCTGACGAGAGGCGTGCTCCCCTCACCGAGTGATACAGCCGGTGTGGCGTCGGTGACCGGGAGAAATTCCCGATACCTTTCGATTACGCCAGGCAGCATCGGCAATGGGTGGGCGCTCCTTCAGGCTGGCATCTCGTACCAACCGCTAAACATGGAAAAAAAGTTAGGACTGACTCGGGTAGGTTTCAACCCGCAACAGACTGTCCATCCGAACAACCGCATCAAGTTCTTTTAGCAAACTCACGGCATTCTGCATGTTAGCTTCCCGCGCCGGATGCGTCATTATCACGAGGTCGGCCGATTCGTTATCGAGATCAATATCTTTCTGGAGTACCGAGCCAATACTGATGTCGGCATCGCCCAGCACCTTTGCAATGCTCGCCAGCACTCCTGGCCTGTCAGCCACAGTTAGTCGCAGGTAATAGCGGCAGACATGGTCGGCCATTGAAGCGATTCTGAACGGTGCGGGCACATCGACTCGTTTCAACGCACCCGAATCATCACTGGCTCTGGCGGTTCGGGCAATCCGCAGTATGTCGCCAAGAACCGCACTCGCCGTCGGTTCGGGACCGGCCCCCGGCCCCTGGAACCATAATGGACCTACAAGGTCGCCTTCGACTTCGACGGCGTTCAGCACTCCATTTACCGATGCCATCGGGACGTCGAGCGGTATCAGTGCCGGGTGTACCCGTGTCAGCAGGCCAGATTTTTCGTTGGCCTGAGCGATGGCGAGAAGTTTTATTGTGAACCCGAGTTCACTTGCGTACCGGAAGTCCTTTGCATGGACATCTCGAATTCCTTCCCGGTGAATCGCGTCAATCGAAACCTCGGTATGGAAGGCAAGCCGGGCAAGCACAGAAATTTTGTAAAGCGAATCGAACCCATCAACATCAGCAGTCGGGTCGGCTTCGGCGTAACCCAGCGATTGCGCTTCGGCGAGGACATCGTTGAAATCGGCACCCTCGTGGGCCATTTTGGTAAGAATGAAGTTGGTTGTGCCGTTAATGATGGCCCGGATGCTCTGGATTTTGTTCGCCGTCAGGTCGTTCATAAGCGGCCCGATGATCGGGATGCCGCCCCCTACACTGGCTTCATAAAGCAGTTGCACATTGTTTGCAGCGGCGATGGAAAGCAGCTCGTCGCCACGCTTGCACAGAACTTCTTTGTTGGCAGTGACGACATGCTTTCCGGATTTGAGTGATCGGGATATGTAGTCGAACGCCGGGTCTTCGCCACCCATCAATTCGACGACGATTCCGACTTCCGGGTTCGCTATTACAGAGTCGGGGTCAGTCGAAATAATGGAGCTGTCGAACTCGACGGCCCGCTTACGCTCAAGGTCCCGAACCACAACTGCTTTTACAGCTAAGGGAAAGCTTGGGTCGCCCGAACGTTCTCGTGCGATTATGGCTCTGGCAACCGCTGAACCGACTACGCCGAGTCCCAGCAAGCCAATGCCAATCGTTTTATTCTGTTCTGGCTGCTCTGGCCGTGCTACAGCTGCCATATTTCCTATGGCCCCAGCTGTGATAGCCCGCCAAATTGCGAATTGAACGGGACAGGTGTTGGTGTTGGCAGAAGTGTGGAAAGTCGTACCTGGTTATTGACCCAGTCGAAAATATCGCTATCGAGAACCATGTAAAGATCGAAATTAGCGCGCTCTCTGTTCAGAAAGATTGTCATTCCGCGTGTTGTCAACGCTTCCAGGTTATCTTCGTCGATTTCTCTTGCGTCGTTCACTTCCTCAACCACGATGTAGCTCCACCAGCTGGCCTCGTCGTCAAAGCGGCCATCGCTGGGCGTCCGAATTGGAAGAAGTCGGTTTCCCTCCGCATCCAGCCCAAACAGCAGAGCATCGATTTCGGGCGATACGCCAAACGGGAACCAACCACGGTCGCCGAGGTCACGTCGCACATTCGGATCGTCTGAATACCTGAGAATAACTGCCTCGATAGGATCTCCGCTCACCAGGTCTCTCTCGATAGCGCGGCGAATTTCAGGATCGCGATTGAACAAAATAATTTCATAAAGGTGGATCTGCACCTGTACACGCGGGATCTCTTCGGCAACGACTGCCCGCAGGCGCTCCTTGAACATGCTCTTGCGGATAAAATCTCGGAAAACCTCCTCATCCATGCCTATACGGTGAATAAACTGGCGCCGGGCTTCCTCGACATTGGTCTGATATTCGTTTGACTCACGTTCAGCCACTGTTTGCGCAACAAATCCAAGAATCGAGTCGACTCGGCCATCAACTTCTTCGGGTGAAACGGTAATCCCATAGCGAGGGGCGAGTTGAAACGCCAGTTCGTTTTCTTGCAGCGTTTGCAGAGCCTCGAACAGGGAGTTTCCGACCTCGAACGGAACTCCGAGATCTTCACTCATCCGCTGGTTGAACCGGATGAAGTCCACGACGTCTCCACGCGTGTATTCAACGGCCGCTACACGCAGAGCCAGTTCGCGCGGCGGGAAGACAAAAATCTGGAAATACGCGTAGACCGGAATTGCAAGCAGGCCAATCAACACTATTGCCGCAACGAAAATAAACGGTCGTGATTTCAGTTGCAGTCGGTGTTTATCTTCCACCATCTGTCGGCGGGTTTTGCCACCACGCGTTGTAATACTGCGGCGACCCGCCTCGTAGCCGACGATCGGGTCGTCGGCTTGTTCTGACTGCCCCTGAGCTTCGTGATTATTTACGTCGCCGGGCTCCGGGCTGTTTTCTTGATTGTCTTCTGCGGACATCTTCGGCACTCAGTTATTGCTGCGGCCCGGGAACTGATGGATCAGCCCCCAGGCTCCGATAACGATTGAACTGTCAGCCAGAAGAGACTACTTGTCTTCTTCTGTTTCTGAGCTGGCACTCGTATCTGCATCTGACTCAGCTTCTGTTTCTGGCTCGGTAGTTGAAACGTCATCAGACGGTTCTTCGGATTCCGTTTCAGATGTGGAATCGTCCTCGTCAGTTTCAGATTCTGCTTTCGGAGCGTCTTCTGGTGTTTCATCCGAGGAATCATCCGTATCAGTTTCGGAATCATCATCAGCGTCAGAGGATTCGGTCGACTCAGAAGCCTCATCGGCAGAATCGTCATCAGCAGATGATTCGGATTCAGTCTCAGAAGTTGTTTCGTCCGCATCAGTTTCGGAATCATCATCAGCGTCAGAGGATTCGGTCGACTCAGAAGCTTCATCGGCAGAATCGTCATCAGCAGATGATTCGGATTCAGTCTCAGAAGTTGTTTCGTCCTCGTCAGTCTCGGTAGCCTTATCTACTACCGTGGACTCTGTAGACGCATCAGACGCATCAGACGCATCAGACGCATCGGTCTTCTCATCGTCGTCGTCCGACTTCTTTTCTTCTTCTTCAGAAATCTTGACGCTCGAAGCCACCGAGCCTGTTACCCGCAGGTGGTCTGGGGCGAAAGGCAGAAGTGCGAGATGACGGGCCCGTTTGATGGCCGTTGTCAGGTTTCGCTGACACTTGGCGCAGTTTCCAGACTTCTTACCAGCTTCGATTCGGCCACGGTCGGTGATAAACCGTCTGATGCTTGAAACATCCTTGTAATCGACAGTGTTTTCCTTACAGAAACACTGACGACGACGACGACCGCCGCGGCGGAATGGAGGGCGAGAGCCCTGGCTTGTTCGGGGAGATGTCATTTTTTACCTCGCGGAATGGACTGTGGAATCAAACGGCACCTGCCGTAAGAACCCCACACGGAAACTGCTACCAGGGCAGTTCCTCCACGTCTTCTGATGGGTTGCTTGGTGCGTTATTTTTAGTGGGTGTGCCAGAAGCCGGAGCTGCGGGCGACGACGAAGGCGACGAATACGACTGCGCATTGGGCGGTGCGCCTGCGCCCGCCTGTTCACCGCCTGGTGAATCAAGGAAAACTACCTTGAACGCCCGTATTTCCAGTGATGTGCGTGCCTCGCCGGAATTGCTTGTGTACTGACGGGTCGATAACCGACCATCGACAAACACCCGACGACCTTTAGCCAGATATTGATTCACCGATTCCGCCTGGCGTTCCCAAGCGGTCACACGGAACCATTCGGTCTCTTCGACCCACTCGCCGTTCTGATCGCGCCTGTTGTTGTTTACAGCAAGGCTGAAACTCGTGACAGGCGTGCCACTTGGCGTGTATCGCATTTCAGGGTCGTTGCCTGCGCGCCCGATGAGGAGTATCTGGTTAAGACTCAATTGAAAATTTCCTGTAGCTCTCTGAACCTGACTGACGAGCGTGTGCCCTATTGTGCAGGATCAG
>CAYLWG010000197.1:0-5425 GCA_964387235.1 uncultured Dehalococcoidales bacterium | reverse complement strand
ATTTTTCGTTCTCTCGGCGATATCCAGTGCGATTCTTCTCTACGGGTTCGCCTATATCTACGGCTTTACGGGAAGTACCAACCTCGAAGTGATAATGGAACGGCTGCTCGTGCTGCCGAACCAGGCTGGCGTACCGTTCGGTTCATTTGCCGTGCTGCTGGCGGTGATAATGATCGTTGCGGGGTTTGGCTTCAAAATGGCTATCGTCCCGTTCCAGATGTGGGTGCCCGACGTTTACCAGGGTGCGCCAACACCCGTTGCTGCGTTCCTGTCGGTCGCCTCCAAGTCGGCGGCCTTCGCTGTCATCATGCGAATCATGTACACGGCGTTCGGCGAGGCCGGTCTGATGCAAGACTGGTCGGGGCTGTTCGCTGTTCTCGCCGCGGTTACGATGACGACCGGCAACATGCTGGCAATTTCACAGTCGAACATTAAGCGATTGCTTGGCTATTCCACCATTGCCCAGGCCGGGTACATTCTGGTGGGCGTGGCATCGGTACCAGCGAACCAGGTTGGCGCGGTGTTTGCTGGAGCAGGTGCGCAGAGTGTCCTGTACTACCTCGCAGGCTACGTTTTTACGAACCTGGCAGTCTTCTTCGCTGTGATAGCTATTACGTCCCGTACACAAGACGATTCGATCGAAGGCTTGAACGGGATGATAAAGCGGTCGCCATTAATGGCGTCGCTGCTGGTGTTCGGCCTGCTTTCCCTACTTGGTATGCCCCCAACCGTTGGATTCATGGCCAAAGTGGTGGTGTTCGGGTCTGCACTGAACGCTGACCTTGCATGGCTTGCAGTGATTGGTGTGGTGAATACGGTTATTGCCGCCTACTACTACCTACGGGTAATTCGTGCGATCGTGTTCGAGGACCCTGTCGATACGTCGCCGATCAAGGCGGATATGCCTATTATTGTGGCGACCAGCATCGCGGTGGTCGGGGTTGGTGTATTCGGGCTTGCCCCGTTCCTGCTGCTTGAATTTGCCGAAAGCGCCCTCTCGATTCTTCCCGGCTAGATTATTGTTGTAACGCACTCCTGCCCCGGAAAGCGGATCGGGACTGGGAGAGGTTTTAGCGAAGTATGCAGATAAATCCCCTCTGATCGAGAATGCTCTGGTTGAGGGGAAAGTGTCTGATGGTTGAGTGGAACTATTCAGGTGAGTGCTGTTTACTGAACAACAGTTAACCCCACACTTTTCTGGGCAAGACGGCGAACGCACGAACGGAAACCGGCGATATGCCACGCTACAAGAACATAGGAATCGTCCATCATGGCTTGCTGGCCGAAGCAAGTGAGTTGGCGAAAAGTCTCGCACACAAATACCAGACCGAGTGCGACTGGTGGATCGCCACACAGAACACACTCGACGAGTGCGAAGACGATCTTAAAACCACCGACTTAATCATCACTATCGGTGGCGATGGCACCATTCTCCGTGGAGCCCACGTCGCAGCTGCCCTCGATATACCGGTTCTGGGAGTGAACATGGGGCGTGTGGGGTTCATGAGTGACGTCGAGGCTCGGGACGCACTCGATGAGGTCGGCTGGTATCTTGCTGGAAACGCTCGGGTAGAGCGGCGATACATGTTGAGCGCCACGATAAGGTCGGCCACCAGGAGCGAGGTTTCAGAACCCGTACTTGCACTCAACGACATTACAGTTGCACGCGGGGCCGTGCTGCGGGTCATAGAAGTGAGCACGGTTGTCGATGGGGTGCATCTTGCGACCTACCGTGGTGACGGCGTAGTGGTTTCAACCGCAACCGGCTCGACCGGCTACAGTCTGGCACTGGGAGGTCCGGTGATGGACCCGCAATCCCGAGATTTCCTTGTAAAGCCGATAGCCACCCATATGAGCCAGTTCGGTGGCGTAATACTGCAAGAAACGTCAAGTGTCGAACTCACCGTTCTCACCGAGCATGAGGCGACACTGAGTGTCGATGGCTTCGTGGATCAGCCCCTGACTGCTGGCGAAACTGTAACGATTACCCAGGCCGGCGACTACACGTCGTTCTTGCGGCGGAAACCCCCGGCCAATTTCTGGGGCGACCTGTCCCGGCGTCTGGGACTTCGTAAGGGTTCACTTAAAACATCACGGCGACGCCATCGCTAGCAACTTGTATATTCGGTAAAATACGAACGATTTGCGACCCAAACGCCCAACCACCATCTCTGTCAGCCGAAAGTACGAGGGGAACCGAATTTCCCTGCGGGTTGACACAGCAAGGTTCAGCGACGGTCCCGAGTTTGATCGCGAGATTATTGAGCATCCCGGATCTGTGGTGTTGATACCCATCACAGCAGAAGGCAAAGTACTGCTAATCAAGCAGTATCGGCAGGCGGCAGAAAAAGTTTTGCTGGAAGCTCCCGCCGGAACAAGAGAATCCGGCGAGACCCCGGAAACGACGGCACACCGGGAACTGCAGGAAGAGACTGGGTACAGGGCCGGAAAACTGATCCCAATTGGCGGATCATGGGTGGCTCCGGGGTACTCAACCGAGTATTCTCACGCGTATATAGCGATGGAACTTGAAGCAGCCCCAATGCCAGCCGACGATGGTGAAGATATCGTTGTCGTCGAGATTGATTTAAGCGATATCAACCGCCTAATTATCGAAGGCGAACTTGAAGATCAAATGTCGATAGCCGCACTGCTATCGGCGCGGCACGTGTACGGGGATATCATCAATACCAGCCAATCGGATAATTAAGCCGCCATATTGAATCGAGACGGGCCAGAACGACCGACCAGAACGACCAAACTGCATGACCAGACGAATGAATCAACACAGCACGAGGCGAACCTATGTACGAGCATGATGTCCTGATTATTGGCGGAGGGCTTGCCGGGCTCAGGGCCGCCGTCGAGGTGACCCGTGCGGGCGTCGATGTTGCAGTTATCTCCAAAGTCCACCCGGTGCGTAGTCACTCGAACGCTGCTCAGGGCGGCATCAACGCCCCGCTGACCGACCGGGGTGACGACTGGGAGAGCCACGCTTACGACACGATCAAGGGAAGCGATTTCCTTGCCGATCAGGACGCGGTCGAGATCATGTCGCAAGAGGCTGGCGAGGCCGTACTTGAACTCGAACGGATGGGTGTCATCTTCAGCAGGGGCGAAGATGGCAAACTGGGAACCCGCAAGTTCGGTGGTCAGAAAAAAGCTCGAACGTACTTTGTTGGTGCGATAACCGGTTCAGCGATTTTGCACGTCCTGTTTGAACAGTCGCTCAAAATGGGGCTGAACGTTTACGAAGAATGGTTCGTCACCCGGTTAATCATTGAAGACGGCGTGTGCAGGGGCGTAGTGGCCCTCGATATCAAGACCGGCGAAATGCACACCATTAAGGCCAAAGCGATCATCATGGCGGCTGGTGGGGCAGGGCGTGTGTTCGAACCGTCAACCAACGCGCTCATATGCACGGGCGATGGACTGGCACTTGCCTACCAGGTCGGTGCTCCATTGATGGACATGGAGATGATCCAGTATCATCCCACGACTCTAGCGCGCACGGGAATCCTGATGTCCGAGGCTGCTCGTGGCGAGGGCGCACATCTGCTGAACGCAAACGGCGAACGCTTCATGGAGAAGTACGCCCCCGACTATATGGAACTCGCCTCTCGGGATGTCGTATCACGCTCGGAACAGACCGAAATCGACGAAGGCAGGGGAATCGACGGCAACGTGCTTCTCGATCTGCGGCATCTGGGCCGCGAGTTCATCGAGCAACGGCTCGGCTATCTCCAAGAGGTATCGGTCGAATTTCTTGGTATCGACATGGCCGAACAGCCCGTACCAGTCCAACCCGGAATGCACTACATCATGGGTGGTATCAAGACGACTGTCGATGGCGCAACCGGTGTTCCCGGCCTCTACGCCGCCGGAGAATGCGCAAATGTCAGCGTTCACGGAGCGAACCGGCTCGGCGCTAACTCGCTGCTCGATACGGTCGTCTTCGGCCGACGCTCGGCTGTCCATGCAATCGAATACATCAAGGGCGTTGGTGCCGCTTCGAAATCTGAAGAAGACCTTGCATCTGAGAAAACACGATTGCAGGCCCTTCTTGACAGACCGAAAGGCGAGCGAGTCGCAACGCTTCGAGACGATATGGCTCGCGGCATGACGAAGGGAATCGGCGTGAACCGGGATCAATCGACGATGGAAGGCGCACTCGAAAACCTTGCCAACGTGAAGTCACGCCTCCCCGGTGTTTCGGTCGAAAATAAGGGCAAGATATTCAATACCGATCTCATGTTCGCACTCGAACTCGAATTCATGGTCGATTGTGCTGACGCCGTTGTGGCCGGTGCGCTGGCCCGTAAAGAGAGCCGAGGGGCGCACTTCCGAACAGATATGACTGAGCGTGACGATAAAAACTGGCTGAAGCACACGCTTGTATTCAAGGATGATGAGCAGGAGCATGGCACGCGGGTCGAGACATCGCCCGTTACGATCACCAAGTGGGAACCAGTCAAGAGGGTCTACTAAATGCAGGTCAATCTGAAGATAAAGAGATTTGATCCCGCCGATTCTGGCGGCAAGACCTGGTGGCAGGAATACGAGGTAGATGTTCACCCGGATTCGACGGTACTGGATGCATTAATTCAAATCCGTGAACAGGTCGATGGCACGCTTGCCATGCGCTGCGCCTGTCGCGCCTCCATCTGTGGTTCATGCGGGATGAAGGTCAATGGCAACGCAAAACTTGTCTGCAAGACGAGAGTCGCTTCGGTTTCACCCAACGGCGAGCAGATGATCATTGAACCGATGGGGAACCACCACGTCGTTCGCGACCTTGTCGTAACACTCGAAACGTTCTTCGACCAGATCAAACGGGTCGAGCCCTACCTCCAACCGAGTTTTGTCCCTGAACAGGGTGAATACACGGCCTCTAACGAGTCGATGGAAAACCTTCTCACATCGATGAACTGCATCATGTGCGGCTGTTGCGTTTCCGACTGTACCGTCCTCGAAGTCGACTCGAACTTTATTGGCCCGGCCGCGCTTGCCAAGGCATGGAGATTTACCGAGGACCCACGCGATTCGAAACGTAACGAGCGCCTGAAGGCGTTGAACGATGAAGACGGCGGTATATGGGACTGCACACGCTGCATGAAGTGTGTCGAAGTGTGCCCGAAGGGTGTGGCCCCGATGGATCGGATAATGGAGCTGCGTGAGGCGGCCATATAAGCCGGAAACACCAATACGCACGGTTACCACCACACGGAATCTTTTTACAACTCGGTTAAAAAGAACGGTCGGCTCGACGAGACGCGGCTGGCTATCGATTCCGCAGGCTGGACGAATATCCCGAGACTGCTCGACCTCGCACCGATCGGTCTTGCCGCGATGCGTAGGGGTAAGTTACCGCCAATAATCCCGCACAAATCTGAAGATCACAAAAAAGTCAGAAAGCTGTACGACA
>CAYLWG010000196.1:4325-5461 GCA_964387235.1 uncultured Dehalococcoidales bacterium | reverse complement strand
TAGACCTTGATGATCTCCGAAAAGTCGATGCTTCCCTCGTCAGGGAACGACTCCATGAAATCGAGTTTGTGGCCCCTGATATTGCGGAAGTGGACATTGAAGATTTTTTCTCGTGACCCAAACCAGCGGATGACATCGGCGATTTCTGCACCGGGATCATCGAGCATTTCGGTGACCGTGCCCTGGCAGAAGTTCAGGCCGTGATACGGGCTCTCGCGCATCTGCACAAACTTCTTCATGCCGTCTATCGTCCCTAAAACACGTGTCACACCCATGTAACCATCGGGCGTATACGGGTCGTGCGGGTGGCACGCCATTCGCACCTTAGCCTCCTCGGCGACCGGCACCGTACGCTCGAGAAAATAGTCGATACGCTCCCAGTTTTCGTCCACACCGACATCGCCAGCGATAGTCGGAGGGGCATCATGCTCCATCTTCGCCCACCGGAAGGTCGAGTTGGAAGAACCGCCCCGGCCCTCTTCGCTTTCGGAACGCGGGATGCCGATGATGTTCATGTTGTATTTGACCGCGGGGATTCCGACCTCGCCACACATGCGGATGATGTTCTGAATCAGCTCGATCTCTTCGTCACGTTCGGGGCTCTTGCCAAGCATGATGTTTGGCGACTGGCTAATATCGAGCGGCGTGGATGACAGCGGTATCTGCACCATGTCGAGCGTGATGCCGTAGGTTTCGAGTTTTTCTCTGTGCCGCGCAAGATCGTCTCTCGTCCATGTGCGCGCATCGCCCGGGGGGTCAGAACAGACGTTTACAACGCCAAGCTGCGCCCATTGCTCAAAATCCGTGTCGCTCCGTGCTGCTACCTGCGTGCCTACGTACATATGTTGTGCCTCCATTGCTACCTGATCACAAGCTGGCGGAAGGGTAGCAGTTGGCCTTGAGGCCGTGTGGGTTATCGTCGATTTAAACGATATGCCGGGGCTGGTAGTTGGCCGGATTTAAAGCGTTGGGCTCGACCTGCGTATGGCATCGAGCCACCCGGCGTACAGGTTTATTCGCTCCGACTCACTTATCGACGGTTCGTACCGGACCGATGCCTTCCAGAGAGAAGCGACTTCACTTTCTGATCGCCATAGCCCGATCCCACGCCCGGCAAGAAACGCCGCCCCAAGCGC
>CAYLWG010000196.1:0-4297 GCA_964387235.1 uncultured Dehalococcoidales bacterium | reverse complement strand
CGCAGTTGTTTCGGTAACGTTTGCCACCTCAACGGGCCGGTCGAGAATGTCGGCCTGGAACTGCATCACGAACGAGTTGTTGCTCTGGCCGCCGTCTGCTCTTAGTGGCTGGTCCGACCTCGTTCGCCCGCCCTCCATCGCACCGATAACGTCTTTGACCTGATATGCGGTCGATTCGAGTGCGGCACGCACGATGTGATGCTGCGAGGTGCCGCGTGTCATGCCCGTTATCGACGCCGTTGCGTGCGGCTGCCAGTGAGGTGCGCCAAGCCCAACGAACGCAGGCACAAAGTAGACACCCTCGTTCGACCCGGCCATCAGCGCCATGTCAGATGTCTCAGCCGCGTTAGAAATAATTCCCAGCCCGTCACGCAACCACTGGACCGTCGCTCCGGTCACGAACACCGAGCCCTCGATGGCATAATGCCTTTTCGACCCTATCTGAAAGCCCAGAGTTGCCAGCAGCCCCGTGTCACCCGGTCCCGACTGTTGAATCGGCGGTGTTGGGCCCCGATTGGCAAGCACAAACGCCCCGGTGCCGTATGTGCACTTGACCTGGCCGTTCCTGAAGCAGGCCTGGCCGTAAAGTGCGGCATGCTGATCGCCCGCCATCGCCGTAATCGGGATTTCCGCACCGAACACCGATCTATCGGTAACGCCAAAATCATCGGCAGAGCTACGGACGTTCGGGAGCATTTTCTCGGGGATGTCGAAGAGATCGAGCATCTCGGGGTCCCATTGCAAGTCGTGAAGGTTCAGCAGCATGGTTCGAGACGCATTCGTGGCATCGGTCGCATGCACTGCCCCGTTCGTAAGGTGCCACAGCAGCCACGTATCGACAGTACCGAAGCAGAGTTCGCCGGCCTCGGCCCGTTGCTGGCCGTTTGGGATAGTCGCCAGTAGCCACATGAGCTTCGTGGCGCTGAAGTAGGCGTCGACCACCAGCCCTGTGATCTGACGAATGTCTCTGGCATGCTCACCGCGCCCGATGTCGGCACAGATATCGGCGGTTCGCCTGTCCTGCCAGACGATCGCATTTGCGACGGGTCGGCCTGTTTCGCGTTCCCACACGATTGTCGTTTCGCGCTGGTTCGTTATACCGATTGCCGCGATGTCTTCCGGGGTGAGTCGTGCGCGGCTAATGGCCTGTTTTGCCACGCTTACCGCGGCTTCGGCGATTTCGATTGGGTCGTGCTCGACCCAGCCCGGTTGGGGGAAGTGCTGCGATAGCTCGACCTGCGCCGATGCGACGGGAGTGGCGGACGAATCGAAGACGATGGCGCGTGTGGAGGTGGTTCCCTGGTCTATGGCGAGTATGTGTTCTGGCATTCTGGCCGTACTTTACAGACTCACCCGACCCATCGGCGAATGTGTGGCGGTATCCATGAGATGAGCCCATAAGCTCATACAGAGACTGGTGAAACCCCCTATGAGACTGCCCCCATAACGATTCATCATTAGAACATGATCAAGGCACACAGCATGACGTTCATCGTGCTTGCGACACTTCTCGCAGGGTTTGTCCTCTCCTGAGCGACGAGTAACTTGCCTGCGCAAGCAGCTTGTAGTTTGGCCTACGCAATCGCTTTCAGCGACGATACGCCAAACGGCAGCCGCAACGCCATCGTCGTCGATGTTGTAGCAAACGACGACTCGGTTATCACCTTTATCGACAGCACGGTCGGCGATGAATCGGGTGAGATACAGGGCGGCAACGTCTACGCCCAGCGGCAAACCGGATGTGTGGTCTTACGCACACGCCCGTTCTCGGCGACTAAATCACCTTGGATGACGGCGAAACCATCGTCGAGTAGGTGCTTGCAACGGTCCATTGAGTACTGAATAATTTTGATTAGACGCTAAAAATCTGTTCTGTGTCCCAGATCGACCTGGCAATAAACTTGCTGTGGCGTTGCATGTGAATACCTCGATAGGAAGCAGAAACGTGTCCGGCAAAACCTCCATCGAATGGACCGAGAAAACTTGGAATCCTGTGACGGGTTGCACCAAAGTGAGTACAGGCTGCAAACACTGTTATGCAGAAACGATCACAAAACGTTTCGGAGGAGATTTCTCACAAGTTATTCTTCACCCTGACCGATTAGATGCCCCAAGAAAATGGAAAAATCCGACTACAGTTTTCGTAAATAGTATGAGCGATTTATTTCACTCGGAAGCAGTTCCATTCGAATTCGTAGACCAGATTTTCAAGGTGATGGAAGAATGCTCGCGACACACCTTCCAGATTCTCACAAAGCGGCCCGGTCGAATGAGGCATTATCCAAGGGTTTGGCCGAGGAATGTCTGGGCGGGCACGAGCGTCGAAAATAGCGAAACTGTGTGGAGAATAGATCAACTCCGGCAAGTGGATGCAAGCATACGATTCCTCTCGTTAGAACCGCTGCTCGGTCCGTTACCGAATCTCGACCTGAGTGGAATCGGGTGGGTTATTGTTGGTGGTGAAAGTGGACCTGGATTTCGCCCGATCGAAGAAGAATGGGTACTCGAAATCAAAACCCAGTGTACTGAGGAAGGTGTGCCGTTCTTCTTCAAACAGTGGGGTGGGATTCGACCGAAATCCGGAGGACGGATGCTCGAAGGTGTGCTCTGGAATGAAATGCCAACGTCGTCTGCGCTAAGCCTGGTATGACCCTCGGGTGTAGATTTACACATACCAATGCCGCAACACGACGATTTCTTTAATACCGAGCTCGACGACGAATCACGAATAAAACTCGGAGTTCTTAGCTGGTTTCTGACTCCATGGTCGTGGAAGCTGGGTAGTTTTGAAAAAAATACCGCCGGTCGCACCATTTGGTATGTAGATGGATTCGCAGGCCCGGGTAAGAACGAACTGGGGGAACGAGGTTCCCCGCTAATCGCTGCAACACAGGCTAAGCACATAGCCAATCGCAGCCCGTCACCAGGCTTTGAACTTGCGATGTTTAATATTGAGAAGACGTCCACTCACTTCGACAAACTTGAAACGAACTGTCAGCCGTTTGTTGAAGATGGAGCAAGAATCATAAACCGCAAGGGACTGTTCGCCGATCACGTGGCCGAAATCATCGATATAACGAGCGGTTCTCCGGTGCTTCTGTTTATCGATCCCTGGGGTTTTACCGGTTTCAACTTCGATGCCCTCAGGCCCTTTTTGGAGCGGGAGGCACCACTCGATATCATATTCAGATTGCACCACGGGGCAATTCATCGGCTCAAACCTGATAACGAAAATCTCGTCACTGCAACAGTCGGATCAGCTCGCTGGTTGGATAATTGGGATCGACTTAATCCCGATGAGCGAGTTGCTCAAACATTAGGAGTATTTAGAAATTCTTACATGTCCGCAGGGAGATTCTTGGACCTAGTGTTTTACCCCGTTCGCCTTAACCCGCGGAAAAATCCATCGTATACACTCGGTTTCGCCAGCCGAAAAATTCAAGCTTTCCGGCTCTGGAACAACAAAATTGCAGGAGTCGAAGCCGAAATCGTCGAGTATGTAGATCGTCCTGATACTGGGCAACTTGTAATGCAATCGTTTGGCCTAATCGATGGCCGAGTCGACACCGTAAGGGCGGAGGTCCTTCGGTATTTCAGGCAATATCCCGAGAGTTCATGGCAGAAGGCGTACGATCGGTTGATCTTCATTAGCAGCACGCCGATACGGGAAACCGAACTAACCCAAACGATAAAATATCATATTGATGAAGGCATTATCCGTAGGGTTGGTGGTTCTGGAACTGGTATTCGCAAAGGCATCTATTCGCCTACGTTCTCTTGAGTTATCATCTACCCGCCAAGAATTTCTGATAATTCGCCCATTTCTTCCTCGGTAGTCAGTTCCCACTCCGCTGCTGCTGCGTTCTGCCGTATTTGATCGGGCGAACTTGCTCCGGCGATTACCGAACTTACCGACTTCCGGGCCAGCAGCCAGGCAAAAGCCAGTTCGACCATCGTGTGATCGCGCTTCTCGACAAATACCTCGAGCTGTTCGAGAACGTCGAAGTTGGCATCGGACAGGCGTCGGTCCTGTGCGGCAGGAGTCAGGGCAAGGCGTGTCCCCTCGGGCACCTGTTCGCCCCTGCGGTACTTGCCGGTCAGAAAACCGTGGGCCAGCGGGAAGTAAGGCAGTGTTCCGAGTCCGAAAAATTCACAGACCGGCAGTACGCCCCGCTCCACACCCCGTTCAAGCATCGAGTATTCGGGCTGCGAGGAAATAAACGGTACGAAACCGTTGTGCCGGGCGGTCCAAGAAGCATCGGCAATCCGCCACGGGTCGAAGTTTGAAAGGCCGATG
>CAYLWG010000195.1:1249-5476 GCA_964387235.1 uncultured Dehalococcoidales bacterium | reverse complement strand
AGCAAGGACGGTCGAGCAGGTCCAGGGCGTTCTGGACGCATGGTCGGAACCTGCTCCAGGTGACGTCATGGCCGAGGTACGGGCAATAGCCGACGACTTCGAATCACGCGCCCCAATGACATACCCACCGCACGCAGGTCAGGCTTTCGGAACCACACCCGCGCCTGCCGCGAAACGTTAGACTGGCGCCTATGCCACCACACCAAGGGGCTTTGGAACATCGCGGAGCCTTGTTCTTCGCAGCAGTCGGGATACCGGAAAAGCTACTCTTTGGACTATTGACCTTGCCATGATGAAGACGACAGGCCCTCTTGTCGCGCTGGTGATGTGAGCATGTCAGATGATCCGATTAAAAATGCGATAGGTGGGTCGCTCTTGGAAGCATCGGTGGCAGTTGCCAAACTGGACTGGTCAACAGTGGCTTCGCTGGCCGACGCTGCACTGAAACTCGATCCCGAAAATTGGGGTAGTAATAACTGATGGGTGAAAAAAACGATGATGCCATAGAAGGATTACTGGCAGCCGTTGAGAGTGCCGGAAAAAAAGGGGATTGGCCGAAGGTTATTTCTCTGGCCGAGGCCGTGCTGGAACTCGATCCGGATAACGTCTGGGCACTGTCGCATAAGGCCAAAGCTTTGGAAGTTGAAAAGGATGAAGCGGTAAGTGGACTGCTAGATGAGGCTGAATTGGCCTTGAAAAAAAAAGATTTGCCGGAAGAACTTTCGTTGTCCAGTGCTGCACTGGAACTGGATCCAGGTAACTTCGTCGCGTGGCACTATAAAGACATGGCTTTAGGCGCAGAACCGTGGAACGAAACGGAACCCGCAAACAACGACCCAGAAAATAAAAAGCAGCTCCAAGACGACGCGCGATCAAGTCGCCTTTTGAGAGACGTGGAAAGAAATCTGGGGTGGAATGACCCAATCACTGAACGTGAACTCGAACGTCAGCAACTCGTAATGGAAGCTGAGGCGTTCGGGAACCCGTTGTCTTCCGCACTCTTTGTAGCTACTTTCGGCGGCCTTCCCGTTTTCGGAGCATCTCTGGTTATCGAGGTCACGTTCGCTGCCGATTGGAACAACTGGATTCTTTTAGGAGTTTCCGCCGGGGCGATGGGCGTTTTGGGTGCAGTTTCGTATTTGGACACAGGAGAGTCTGGAACCCAGGCGGCAATGACCGCTGGTTGGGGCATCGGATTCGTCATGTTGATCGTCGCAGGTATTGCAGCCTTAGTTCGAGCATTCTAGTAAACACCCTGTGGACTGGGGAGGTATTCAAGTGGAAAACCTGTACGCGTTCCTCTTAGGAATTGCGTTTCCAGTCGGCACAATGACCGTCAGTGTTTTGATGATCGCTTCTGGTGCTAAACAGGGTGAACCCGCAAAAGCTATGGCATTCCTCACGCTAATTGGGTTGGTCGTGTGGGTCGTAATTTTCGCTGAGTGGGGTATAGCGGCTGGATGGATCGCATTTGGTGGTTGGGTTGTAGGTTTTGGCATCGCTGCTGTAATAATGGCGGTGATCTACAAAGTCCAACGTCGAAAACGGGCGCAACGTAATCCGTTTCTTTAGGTACATAGCCTCTTTTGCTTCGTGCCCGTCAACAGCTTCGTGGGCGGGGGTGCACCGATCAGACCCTGCGCCCGGTCTGCCTCGCAGACTCGCACAAGACCGCTATACGGGCTGCGATTATGATGGGGCACAGGAAGGACTGAAATGCGCGGTATCGCACTATTATTGGGCTGGGCGTGGACAGTATTTATAGTGGCAGCGGTCATTTACGGCTTCGCCACACAAGGCCTTGTGGCTGCCTTTTTAACCGCAATGGTCACAGCAGGGTTTGGTATTCCAGGCATCCTGTTGATTTGGTGGGGTCGTGGACCGAAGACTGAGGAATCTGAGGGTTCAAATTAGGATACTGCTAACGGTTAGGACAGCTATCACAGCGGGGGTTAGTGTACAAAATGAATGAGGAACCAACAATCGAACGTGCCGTCCAAACATTGGTCAGATTGTTGGATGACAACGTGTTCCGGCAGCTAATCAGAACCTCTCAACTCGATGCTCCCGTGGTGAAACAAGCCGAAGAAGTTCTAGGGAACCCAGAATTGAAGACCGGATTCGAGGATGCAACAAGCGGGGCGAGGGACAGGTTGGTGGCAGCTTTAAGGGAATGGGTAGAACAGTCCGAAGCATGGATGCATCGTTCCAGTTCAACTTAGGACACTACCGGACAGGGACTACAAGGAACACGCCAGTTGGAATACGTAAAGCTCGGCAACACAGGTCTCAAGGTTTCTGAATACTGCATCGGTGCAGACAATTTCGGCTGGCAGACGGACGCTGCGGATTCGCTTCGCATCATGTCGGCTGCTTTCGATGGCGGTGTGAACTTCATCGACACCGCCAATACATACTGCGATGGGCTCTCCGAGGAAAACGTCGGTCGGTTTATTAAAACGCGACGCTCCGAGGTTGTCCTGGCAACCAAGGGCAAGAGCCAGGTAGGCCCCAACCCAAATGACGTCGGTGTGAACAAAAAATACGTGATGCAGGCCATCGACGATTCTCTAAAGCGGTTGGGCACCGACTACGTTGATCTCTATCAAATACACGCGCCTGACCTGACGACACCGATCGAGGAAACTGTCGAGGCTTACAACGATGTTGTCAGGGCCGGGAAAGCCCGTTACATCGGTGTGTCGAATTTTTCGGGGCCGCAGCTTATCGAGGCGTTGTGGGCACAGGAACGTAATGGCTTTACAAAATTCAGCTCGGTGCAGCCACGATACAACCTGCTTTACCGCGAGGCCGAACGAGAACTATTTCCGGCATGCCTTGACCAGGGCGTAGGGGTGATGGTCTATTCCCCACAGGCTGGCGGTTTCCTGTTGGGCAAGCACCGTCAGATCGATGGAAAAACAGAGGCGGGCGGGCGATTTTCACAGGATTTCAAGGCGAATAAGTTCTATCGGAACACCTACTGGAACGAAATCACCTTTGGTGCCATGGAAGAATTCATGGCGGTGACCGAAAAATATGGTGTCTCGCCTATGGCACTGGCGCTAAAATGGATTCGCTCGAACCCGGCGGTATCGGCCTGTATTGTCGGAGCAAGGACGCTTGAACAGCTACAGCAAAACCTTGTTGCCTGGGAAGAAGATGTCCCCCAAACGGCACTTGACGATGCAACCGCAGTTGGCGACCGGCTGTGGGATACGGCCCCGTGGAAGCCACAGATGCCTGTGGTTCGGCGGTCTTAAGCAACGGTCAGTACGTAGTTCCGTAACTCTGCACAGAAAACAGTATTGAATCACTCGTTAGACGGTTTTACACCTTCGGCAGTTGAGCGTCCCGGCACGCTGGATGAGCTTTCGGCTGCGCTCGCCAGCGCCAACGCTTCGGGGTTGTCTGTCGTTCCCTGGGGGGGCGGAAGCCGAATCGGCGTAGGGAATGTCCCCTCCGGTTACGACGTTGCGCTCGATCTCACTGGTCATACGAATTACCTCGAACATGTCGCGGGTGACCTGACGGTAATTGTCGATGGTGGCGTCCGCGTTGGCGATTTGAGCGCTGTGCTTGAAAAAGAGGGCCAACGCCTTCCCTTCGAGGTGCGTAACCCTTTCGAAGCCACTATCGGTGGTTCAGTAGCCTCGAATGCGCCGGGGCGTCGTCAATCATCGACCGGCGGCATAAGGGACTGGGTTATCGGTATGCAGATCGTTTTGGCCGATGGCACGATAACCAAAAGCGGTGGCAGGGTTGTAAAAAACGTGCAGGGCTACGATCTACACCGCCTCCACACCGGGGCATTTGGCACGCTCGGGGTGATATCGCAGGTAGCGTTCAAACTGGCTCCGATCCCACCCGAACAACAGACCGTCGTTGCGTGGTTCGACGATATTCGTTCTGCTCGTGAAGTCGGCCTGAAACTGGTTAACGGGCTGTTCGCACCGGAAGTGATTTCGCTGGTGTCAGGGCCGCTCGCATCCGACATCGTAGCTATTTCTGGCGAGGCTGCTCCGGGTCAGTCAGACGAGGGTGCGGAACCAATCGAGGGCGTGTGGACCCTTCTCGTCAGACTCGGTGGCGGTGTCAGATCGATCGAGCGGCAGGTGAGCGAAGTCACCGGGGCCGCAGGAGCAGGCGGGGCGCTGGGTTACGGTGTGTTGGACGGTGATTCTGCGCACGGGATGTGGGCGTTACTGGATGCTGCCGAATCGGCGT
>CAYLWG010000195.1:0-1227 GCA_964387235.1 uncultured Dehalococcoidales bacterium | reverse complement strand
CGAGGACAGCTATTGCAGTCACAATTTCAGAAGCGATACGGCCTATTCCAACGGGTTCCCGCGGCACCTCAACAATTTGCGACCTCGGGTTTGGGGCGTTGACGGTGCTTTCTGGCGAAATGGCCGACGAGCAGGCGCTGTCTTTTGTGAGCGCAGTCGTCGCTGCGGTGGCGCAATCGGGCGGTTCATATGTAATCGAAAAGTGCCCCCTTGCCGTTAAACAGCAGATGGACGTGTTCAGCGACGTGGGAAACTCAATCGAGATCATGCGTCGTATTAAGAACCAGTACGACCCTTCCAACACATTGAACCCCGGACGTTTCGCCGGGAAAATCTAATGAAATTGCCAGAATCAACAATGCCCATGCCATCGGGGGCCCAGAACCCCAGAATCGTTGGCAGAACTACCAAATAAACTCCATGGAAACTGATCCAGAAGCCACAACTCCAGTCGGGCCAGCCGGAACGTTCCCGGGCTTTTCGGGGCCGCACGCGCCGCAGGAATCCGATCTGTACAAGTGCGTCCACTGTGGGTTCTGCCTGCAGGCGTGCCCGACGTACCTCGAAACCGGCCTTGAAGCCGAATCACCACGCGGCCGGATCGCGCTGATGAAGGCAGTTAACGAGGGCCGCCTGGAAATGACACCCGCGGTCATCGGCCACTGGGACATGTGCCTGCAGTGTCGTGCGTGCGAATTATCGTGTCCCTCAGGCGTCGAATACGGCAAGCTGATGGAGGCTACCCGGGCGCAGGTCGAACAACACACAAAGCGTTCTCTCACCGAACGAACCGCCCGGACCATCGGTTATAAAACGCTGCTCGCCTCGCCCATAAAGCTGCGCATGGCCGGAACGGCACTGAAGCTTTACAAGAAAACTGGTGCCAGGGCGATAGTGCGCGGGTCGGGCCTGTTGAAGCTGTTGCCGGGTGATGCCGTGATGGCTGATGAATACTTGCCCGATCTCTCAAAGAAATTCTTCACGGCCAAAGGACAAATTTACCCGGCCAACGGGGTTCGTAAGGCAAAAGTTGCCATGCTCGCAGGCTGCGTGATGGCACTGACACACGCCAGCACTCTCGAAGCTACAGTGCGTGTGCTGACCCGCAACGGCTTCGAGGTTCACCTGACTTCAGGTCAGGGCTGTTGCGGTTCCCTGAACACACACGCTGGCGAACCTGAATCGGCAGCCGAGATGGCGAAGAAAAACATTGATTCGTTCCTGTCG
>CAYLWG010000194.1:0-5517 GCA_964387235.1 uncultured Dehalococcoidales bacterium | reverse complement strand
ATAAGTTTCAGGCACTGAACACTGAGGTAATTGAGATCAGCTGCGATTCGGTGGCTGTTCAGAAGGCCTGGGTAACAAGCCTGGATGAAGACGGTGGATTCACGGGCGTTCCGTTCCCGGTAGCCAGCGATTTCTGGCCGCACGGCGAAGTATCACGCGCTTACGGCGTGTTCAACGAGGAACGTGGAGTTTCCCGCAGAGCGGTTTTTATAATCGACACCGAGGGAATAATCCGCTGGTCAAACGTCTACACCGATTCGATTCCGGCCTCAGGTGAACTGCTCCACGAAATCGAGCAATTGTAGGGGTGTATGAGGCACGTTTTCCGGTATCGACGCCCGCAGGGCAAGCAGGGGGCAGCTTCACTACGACAGGCCGATTAATACTGAGTTCTTGCACGGACCTTTCGAGTGTGGCTCCGACTTCATGTGATGCCCGAGGAATCGCCTGGCGTGGTCAACAGAATCGATTTCGACCATCGCTGGGATGATCCTGAACCGTTCGCATGTCATGTGATAATAACTACCCTGACATCAAATGTCTGGGTAGGGAAGTGAATGAAATCCACACCGGATCAACGTCGCCGGTTGCTTATCGAATTCCTGCGCGGTCAGCAGGCTCCCGTAACTACGGCAGACATCTCTCTAAGATTCGACGTTACAGAACGTACGGTATTCCGCGACCTCGCCGAGCTACGAAATCGGGGGGTGGAAATCGTTGGATCTCCATCTCACGGTGGCGGAGTAAGGCTCGTCTCACGTGAACTGGGTATCAACCCCGGTCGCACAGCGAGCAGCGAATTACGTTCTCCGCAAAAGCGCAACCGTCTGTATGGCAACCGACATGCACCAGCGTTCGTTGGTCGCGAAAAAGAGTTCTCTCAACTACGAGCCTCACTTGAGCGTGCTGTTTCGGGCACGGGCCAGGTGGTGATGCTGTCGGGTGATCCCGGCATTGGTAAGTCCAGACTCGCACAGGAATTCGCCACAGAGGCAACCGCCCTCGGGATGCTTGTGGTGAGAGGCAAGTGTCTTGAGGATGAAGGCACCCCGTCGTATTGGTTGTGGATCCAGGTGTTCCGACAGATCGAGTCAGTTCAGGACTTTCCAGGCTGGGGTTCCGCTAACGCAGGGTTGACGCGCGTAGCATCGGCAATTCCCGAACTGGCGCATCTTGCGCCTAATTCAAAAGCGAAACCAGGTGAGAGTCCGTCAGAAGCCGAATTCCGACTACTGGATGCAATGACGTCGGCGATTAATAATGTTGCAGCGTGGCGACCGTTAGTACTCGTGTTTGAAGACCTGCACTGGGCGGACCGTCCTTCTTTGAAACTGCTCGAGTTTGTGGCTGCCGAACTCATAACGTCACCAATGCTTACAGTTGCGACCTCTCGAAATCACGACTCGGGCGATAATTCCGGCATCGAATCGACTATTGCGTCTCTTGTGCGCAATGAAAACTACTTGGGTCTTGAACTCCCGCCACTCAGCATCGAGGAAGCAACTCTCCTGCTGACGAACGTGGCTGGCTCGACTCCCCCATCGTCGCTTGCTGATTCCATTTACGGTCTTACGGAAGGAAACCCGTTTTATACCGTACAAGTGGCCCGGTTGCTGACCCAACAAGGTGACTTGCACGATGTCAGAGATGTTGAGGTGCCGAACGGGGCCCGGGTCGTGATAACTCGACGATTGGACAGGCTGTCAGTTCGCTGTGTCCACGTACTGACGATCGCCGCCATTCTTGGTAGCGAATTTGGATTCGATGAGTTGCAATCTGCTGTCGGGGAGGTATCCGACAGAGAACTACTTGCCATCATCGACGACTCTCTGAAATCTCACGTCATAATCGAAAGCCCTCAGGCACCGGAGAAGTATTATTTCGCCCACGCTCTAATCCGACGTGTGTTGTCCGACTCCGTGTCGTCAAGCCAACGCGCCCGATACCACCGACAGGCTGCCACTGCACTTGAACACTTGTACGGAGCTGAGGCAGACAATCACGCAGCGCGCCTTGCCCGTCATTTCGCTCTGGCGGGTTCTGTTGGTGAGCCGTCCAAACTCACTCACTACTCACAAAAGGCCGGAGACCGGGCGTTAGCGTCGTACGCGCTAGAAGAGGCACTCGAACATTATGAGATCGCCTTATCTGCGAGTCAGGGCGAGCCGTCGGACCGACAGTCGGCGGAGATCCACTACACCAAAGGTAGTGTTGAAAATTGGCTGGGCGACGGCAAGAAGGCAGTGGAGAGTCTGAATCACGCCTTTGACATTTTCCTGGAAATCGGTGACATCGAAAGCGCGGTCGAGGCGGTATCTGTTGGTATTGTCACCGAGGTCGGAAGTTTGCCGGAACTGGTGAATTTCCATAGTCGCGGTCTTGAATTGGTTCAACCCGGCTCTATTGCATCCGCCCGCTTACTGATCGAACACGGGCATGCTCTCACCTCCGATGGAATGGATTATGCAGGGGCTGTAAGGGCGTTTGAGCAGGCAATAAAAATAGCGGAACGGGAAGAGGACGCGAAGCTACTGGCTCACGCATTGCTTAATCTATCGATGGCGCAGGCGTTGCATACACCTGACGTTGAACTCGCTGAAGCCACGATGAGCCGCGTGAGACGCCTGTTGCGGGGCCGAGATGAGTCACACAGCGAATTCACCGCAATTGCAATGACCCTGACCTACCTCTTCAATCTCGGAAGGCTCGATGAGACCAAACCGTACCTTGAGTATCTCAAACTGAACATCAGGGAGTCCCGTTGGATAGGTTTTGGTCCAAAATTCCAGTTTGCGAGGTCGAGTGCCGTTTTGGCTCTTTTCGAGGGCCGATGGGACGATGCTCGCCGGTTTGGTAAGGAGTTTTCTGCATTTGTGTCGAACCCCGTGAGAGCCGGTCACGTCGCCTTAATCGACCTGTTGACCGATGATCCCGCCGCGGTGGTGGACAGCTGCCTGTCGGCAATCAGTGGCCGTGATTTTCGAATTGCCGACGAACTCGATATTGGGCTGGTGTTGGCCCTCGCCGAAGCGGGAAGACTCACAGGCGATCTGCGCGCGTTCAGGGCGATTGATGATTGGGCGATAGATGTAATGGGTGCCCCCCATACGTTCCAGGCAGAAAGAATCGTTGATGGAATGTTAGGTCTGGTTGCCGCCGGTCGAAACGACATCGAGGGCGCTGAAGTGTTAGGCGATTCTCTCGGGGTGGCGAAAGGTACGATGCAACTCAATTTTGGGCCTGGTGGCGCAGACCGAATTCTGGGACTGCTGGCTGGCACCACCGGACGGTTCGACATTTCTGTTCAGCACTTTGAAGACGCACTGAATATTTGCCGACAGTCGGGGACGGCACCATGGCTGGCTTTCGCGATTCATGATTACGTTCTCACGCTTGTTCAGCGAAATCGCCCAACGGACCGCTCCAAAGTCGATTCACTTGCGGAAGAAGGGCTGATGATTTGCCACGAATACGGCATGACTCAGTTCGAAGAACGCCTGGGAGCATTGCGGGATGCATTCGTTGGTGCTCGTTCCGGGCATTCGGCGAGCCTATCGAATCGCGAGGTCGAGGTGTTGATTCTCGTCGCTAACGGCCTGACCAACACACAAATTGCTACCGAGTTGTTCATCAGTCGGCACACAGTCGTTCGTCATGTCAGCAGCATCATGTCGAAAACCAGATCGGCGAACCGAGTCGAAGCCGGGTTATACGCCGAACGTAACGGTCTGCTGTAGTCACCTTGGTTCGTGTTGTTAGCCAGGTTGGTATTTCATTCGATCCGAACGGAAATAGCAATTTGGCGCGATGGCACCGCGCCTTACAACCCCGATTCTTACCCCAGTCGACCGGAAGCGGTAACCCTGCACCCGGCTCGATTGCATTTGATTCGACAAAGGCCGGAATGCGTCATCGACGATTTTCCGGGCCATCGAAGATTCTTAAGGAGTCTCGTTATGGAAATTAGGAAGAGAGCGAACAGCCTGGTGGCAATCGTCGTTGCGGTTGGGATTGTTGGATTTGTGGCAGGTTGCGGTAATTTGTCTGACGAAATTGATCTCACTCTGGCCGATTTATCGCCCGCGAATACTGAGGTTCCGTCCATTATGAACACAGGGGCGGTGGCGAATGACACGAGCTCACCCGATGTTGCCAGCACGGCTGCCAACGATTCGCCACGGGAAAGTGCTTCTCCGATTTCGACAGAAGACATTTTGACGATGACTGATATGGAAGCTTCCGGGTGGAAAAAATCGAAACAGCTCGACATTGGCGGTCTCGAGGGTGCAAAAGAAGTCTGGTATGGGTTTTTCAACCAGAAGAACATCGAGCTGTGGATATATGCCTCTTCTGACGACGCAGTGAACTTCGGTGCGGCAGCAGCACAGTCCATCCTCGACGAAGGCAGAGTGGTCGATGTGCTTAACAGCATTCGGGGCGGGACATCTGTGTATTCCGCTTACCGGGTTGTAGGCAACGTGCTCATGTTTTGTGAGTCGGCTGACAGTTGCGAAATACTGGCAAAGCGCGTGAGTTAAATCCGTTACGTGGAACGCTCTGGTTCCGATCATGACGGGCTCTAGTAGAACGTGCCGCCGCTTTCGGAGCCGTTGGTGGCGACTGCATCACCTGCCAACCCGGCCTCCATTGCGGCGAGCTGTCCATCGACGCCCATCTTCAACATTCGGGCGTCCGAACCAATCGGGAACCACTGCATGCCCTGCTTGATGCGACGGGCAGCTTCTTCGCCCGACCCGGTGTGGATCCCGGTAGCGACGCCGTTTCTCTTGCCCGCGTCGACGACCTTCTGGACAGCTTCGATATGGGCAGGGGCCTGATTATCCATCCCCGTCGGTAGGTCCATCATATTCGCAAGGTCGTTTGGCCCGATGAAGCAGACATCCACACCCGGCACCTGCATGATGTCGTCGATGCAGTCGACTGCCACCGGGTCTTCGATCATCACGACGACCAACGTCATGTCGTTGGCTTTCGCATAGTAATCAGAACCGTAAATCAGCTGGCCCCTCGACGAGCCGATGCCTCGAAAACCATGCGGCCGATATTTTGCCGCTTGAACTGCGGCCTCGGCTTCTTCTGGGGTTTTTACGTCCGGGACGACGATCCCCATAAAGCCAATATCGAGCACCCGCTTGATCCAGACTTTGTCGTTCCACGGAATACGTGCGAACAATGGAACGTTGGTGCCCTGTGCCGCCCGCAGGCAGTTAACTGCGGTTGAAACGTCGATTGGATTATGTTCGAAATCGATATTTATCCATTCGAGGCCCGTCTGGCGCGCCATGATTTCGATAGCAGCCGGGTCGCCGGTTGTTGACCATGTGCCGATCGATGCTTCGCCACGCTTCAGTTTTTCTTTGACCGGATTAGAGTCCATCTCGATTACTTTCTGTTGATTTGGTGCGAATGGCGCGTGCGTGAGTCGGGTATTTCGCGCCGGGCGTTGGCGTTTGGCGTTTAGCTCCGGGCGTCGTCAAACGACTTGCCAGATGACTG
>CAYLWG010000193.1:0-5575 GCA_964387235.1 uncultured Dehalococcoidales bacterium | reverse complement strand
GGGCTGGCGGAACTTAGCGATAAAGTGGAAATTCCAATAGCAGGCGGCGAAAACAACCCCGGATTGCACGAATTTGTGCAGATGTGTGAGCAGGGCGTTTACGGTTTATTGCAACCTGAAAGTATGGTGTTGGGCGGTATAACAAACCTCAGGAAAATCGGTGTGCTGGCCGAACTGTATGGCAAGAAAATTGTGCCGCATCATGGTGGTGGCAACATCGGCGTCATCGCCCACATGCACCTTGTGGCATCGTGGCGGCATGCCCCGTTTATGGAATTGCTGCACGACCCGCCGATAGGTGATTACAAAAACAAATTTTCGATTATGGCAAACGCCCCCGAGATCGATTCGGAGGGATTCATGCAAATGCCACAGGGTTCGGGGCTGGGAGTGGAAATCGATCCCGAGTTGATTATCAACGACTAATCCCGGCGTCCATTAATCGGGATGTTTCTACGTTCTGACTGACTGGTACTTGAAATATATGAAGGAGAAAACAGATGAGTAAAGATTTATTCGCATTCGTGGGCACATACACGAACATGGGTAGTGAGGGCATTTACACGCTCCGAATGAACGGCGATACGGGCGAACTTACGCAGGTATCAGTCGCCACCGGAGTCGAGAACCCTTCCTTCGTTGCGCTCGACCCCTCGAACGAGCACCTTTACGCCGTTGGCGAAGTGAGTAATTTTGGCGGAGCCGGTGCAGTCACGTCGTTCAGCATAAATTCTGAAACCGGCGAGTTAACCCAGTTGAACCAGCAATCGACTGGCGGCCCCGGCCCCTGCCACCTGATGGTCGACTCGACCGATTCGCTGGTAATAGTCACGAACTATTCGGGCGGTAGCGTCGGAGTTATCGCGATCAACGACGATGGCTCGCTCGGTGAACGGACAGATTTCATCCAACATGAAGGCTCGTCGATAAACCCTGATCGCCAGGAGAAGGCGCATGCGCACTCTGTAAACATCGACCCGTCGAACAAACACGCTTACGTCTGCGATCTCGGGATGGACAAAGTGTTCATCTACGATATCGACGTCGCTGACGGAAAGTTGGCACCATCGAAACAGGCCCATGTAGACGAGGTTGCTGGTGAGGGTCCGCGGCACTTCGCTTTTCACCCATCAAACAAATTCGTGTACGTAATCAACGAACTCGGCTGCACAATAACCGTCTACGACCTCGGTGAAGACGGAAGCCTTACGCCCGTTCAAACAGTGCCGACCCTGCCAGAGGGCTGGGAGGGCAAGAACACTACAGCCGACATACACGTTTCGCCTGATGGCGCGTTTGTTTACGGCTCGAATCGCGGCCACGATTCGCTGGTGATCTACGCAATCGATCAGTCAAGCGGGAAGATGACATACGTTGGGCATCAGCCGACTCTGGGTGAGGAGCCTCGAAACTTCGCGATCACGCCGGATGGTGCGTTCCTGCTGGCCGAAAACCAGAACTCAGGGAGCATCGTGACGTTCAAGCGCGAATCCAATGGCACGCTCACCGCTACAGGTTCCGTAATCGAAGTACCGGCCCCGGTCTGCATCCAGTTCATGCCAGTCGGTGGGTAACGACTGTGCGGTTGCATCTCTACCCCTCCTCCGTTCACGCAGAGGCAAGGGGCGAGATGTGGAATTTCCCTAAGTCGAATGCTGTTCGACGCACTCAGCTAATCGGCTATCAGCTGGCGTTCCGATTCCACTTCCTCGAACCATGTTTCTAACTCGGCCAGCATTCGGCTCGCTATCGCGGGGTTGTCGGCAGCGACATCGTTGGTTTCGCCGGGGTCTACCGACAGATTGTACAGTTCCGGAATTCGTGGCTCCGTAATAAGCTTCTTTGGCTCCGGCCAATCGAATATCTCGGAAAAATCCTCGGGATGATATTTGTACTCAATGTCTTTCTCGACATACCGCGCGGCAAGTTCCTTATCGGCATCAGTAGCATAGTGAAAATCGAGATCGGGGCGAACCAGCTTCCAATCGCCATGTCGCATCGCAGCGTTACTGGCGCCAATAGGTGAATCGCCGTTGAACTGCCAGAAGCGGCGTGGTGGGTCCTGCGGAGAATCGCCACGTAAAACGGCCGAGACATCAAGCCCGTCGAGAGGCTTTTCACCGATGTGCGAAACACCGGCCAGCGACAGCAGCGTTGGCAACCAGTCGGTGAAGCAAATCTGGTCGTTAATCTCAGTATCCTGCGGCAGACCGTTTGCCCACCTTGCGATCATTGGGACCCGAATACCCCCTTCATAAACCGAACCCTTTGCGCCAGCGAACCCGCAATTGAACCGGCGGCCATCAAGTGAAACACCCTCTGGAACCTGATCGGGTCGATGACCAAACGCCGGGCCATTGTCACTTGTGAACATCAGAATCGTATCGTCCTCAATGCCCGCACAGCGAAGTGCCTCGCGTATTCTGGCAATCCCGCGGTCCATCACCTCGATCATGGCGTAGATCAGCGCGATACCGTGCTCGAATCCCGCATCGATGTATTTCTGTGTGACCTCCTCGGGTGCCTGTAGCGGGCTGTGTGGCGCGTTCCATGTAACCATCAGAAAAAACGGCCCAGAACTACTGTGGCGATCGATAAAACTGGCGGCCTCATCGGCGAGCACATCTGTTAGATAACGGCCATCAGATTTTTCAAGTGAACCGTTACGATCTAAGTTCCATTTGTAGTAGTCGGCCCACCCGCCCCGAAACCCGGCGAACTCATCGAAGCCGCGGGCGTTGGGGTGAAAACGAGGATCGAGCGCCCCGTTGTGCCACTTGCCTATCATGCCCGTTGCGTAGCCAGCAGCCTTGAACGAATCGGCGATGGTAACTTCGCTAAGGGCGATCCGGTCGTAACCCAGTACTTCCTGGGGCGTAATGGCACCTGTTCGGATAGGGTAGCGACCCGTTAGCAGGGCAGCCCGAGAGGGCGAACAGACCGCCGAGCCCGCGTAATGTTGCGTTAGTCGCAACGACTGCGTTGCCAGTTCGTCCAGTGCCGGGGTGTGAACACGGCCCTCCGAGTAAAGGCCGAAATCGCCATAACCCATATCATCGGCAACCATCAAAACGATATTCGGACCGGTCAACTGCTACACCCGCTTCCTTCTTTGTTGGTTTTCGAGATTTCTGACGTGGTTATACCCGGTGAGAAACCATCTGTCGGCATTCTAGTGTCCGGGTTGGCGTATTGATTCCCGAAAAGGGTTATCGTATCTGGGTTCGCAAGATTCGAGAGATTGTCGAAAGACTGGAGCAGCGCATGGCGATGGAAAGAAACGTTCTTGGCAAGACCGGGCTTGAAGTCGGGCGTCTGGGCATCGGACTTTCCGAAATCGGCTTCAATCTCGAAATGGCCGATGTAGACACAGCGCGAGGTGTAATCAACCAGGCACTGGACAGCGGTGTGAATTTTCTAGATACCGCCGCCTGCTACGGGATAAGCGAGGAACTGGTGGGAATCGTGGCGTCCGAGCGGCGCGATGAGTTTGTGCTGGCAACGAAAGCCGGTCATTTCTTGCCCCGTGAAGAAGGCGAAGACTGGACCTACGATCTGATTATTTCGTCGATTGACCGCTCTCTGGAGCGTATGAAAACCGATCATGTCGATCTGGTTCAGCTTCACTCCTGCAATGTCGAAGTGCTTGAGCGCGGCGACGTGATTCGGGCTCTCCAGGACGCTCGAGCGGCAGGCAAAACACGTTACATCGGCTACAGCGGCGACAACGAGAACGCTAAGTGGGCCGTTACGAGCGGACTTTTCGACACGCTTCAGACCAGTTTTAACCTGGTCGATCAATCGGCGCGTACTAATCTATTCGCCGATGTCGAAGAGCGTGGCATGGGCCTGATAATCAAGCGGCCGATCGCTAACGCCGCATGGGGCGCAAATGCCGATCCGGAACCCTACACCCACATATCTGAATACGCATCCGAATACTTCAGGCGGGCAGGTGTGATGCTGGCTGATGGTCCGCTGGCCGATGACCCTGGCGACCGCATACGGCTTGCACTGGGCTTTACTTTTGCCCACCCGGAAGTCGATGTGACGATAGTGGGAACTCAACGACCCCACCACATGAAGGCTAATCTTGAAATGGTTTCTGAACCATTGGGCGTGTCAGAATCTACAGTTGCCGACCTGTATGCCCGCTGGGACAAATACTCCGATGGCTGGGAGCAGCGCGGGTAGCCCGAAATACCAACTGCTGCCTACAATGAAAAGTCGTTATTCGCGTTGAGCGAATCGATCTGTCGGGGAAGTGGCGAAATGGCAGACGCGCATGCCTTAGGAGCATGTGCCTTAACAGGCGTGCGGGTTCGAATCCCGCCTTCCCCACCAAAAACGAGGGCACGTACGTCCTCCGTCCGGTCGCTCCGGGCGGCGTTCTTACTCGTGGCGAGGTGGTAGCATCGCCATCGGTCGGCGGTGGCCAATAGACCTTGTCACCGTCACCATTGCATCGCAAGCCGGAGGAAGCTCCCTGTGTCCGTGGAATCTCGTAAACACCTGGCCTTGGATCCCGAAAACCCGGACATTCTGTACGGCTCAACCAGCTCCCTGTGGGACGCCCGCCACCCGATCGAATGGGGGATCAAGCGGATTGCCGCCCTCGGCCTGCAAGGGATCGAGCCGTATGCGAAGCAGGTCGAGAACCACCGGGCCAACCCTCTGGCACTCAAGGAGAAGTTCGACGAGTCGGGCGTGACGCTGATCGATGTCTCGAACGGGGCGAAGGGGCAGTCGACAAACTTCATCGACCCGGCAGAGACGCCGAAGACGATCGCCGACCATGTGGCATTCGCCCGCGATTTTCTTCAGCCGTTCGGCTGCGATATGTATAAGTGCAACATGGGCGCTCGCCCGGATAATGGCAAGAATGGCACGACGGAAGACCAGCTAAAACGGCTTGCCGACACGCTGAACGAGATCGGTCGCCAGACGATCGAAATGGGGATCCGCCTTGCGCCGCACCCGCACATCTGGGGTCCGATAGAGCGCGAGCACGAGGTTCGAGCGATGCTCGACCTGACCGATCCCAACTACGTGTGGTTCACACCCGACACCGGGCACCTGACCCTGGGCGGCATGGATGCGGTCGAGATTATGAGCGACTACCTGCCTCGCATCGCAGAGGTACACCTGAAGGACACGTATGCGAAGTACCGCGGGATCAAAGAAACCCCGACGCGGGAGCAGCACGCCGAGGCCAGCGTGTATCACAACATGGGCGGTGGGGGTGTGGACTTCCCGGCGGTGATGAAGCTGTTGCGCGACCGGCACTACAAGGGCTGGGTCGTGTTCGATATGGATGGTCCACGGAAGGGCGACGATGGCTTCGACGCGATCGGCGGAAACCTCGACCTCGCAGTAGACGACTACCTGGCCCACAACGTCAACTACCTCCGGGTGGTCCTCGGCGTGAGACTGCCGCCGTTGGAGTGAGGGGGTCGACTTTATCCGACTTTGTGAAGCATCGGCTAAAGATGCTTATTTCGAACATTGCTTTACGTCAGCAACGCTGGAATTGGGCGTGTTCGCGCCTGGGAATTTTCGTATTTATGGGACGGGG
>CAYLWG010000192.1:0-5598 GCA_964387235.1 uncultured Dehalococcoidales bacterium | reverse complement strand
GCCGATCAGCTTGCACAGGAAGGCATTTCGGTAGAAGTGATCGACCCGCGCACGTTGGTTCCGTTCGATAAGAAAACTGTGTTGAAGTCGGTGGCGAAGACCGGTCGGCTGGTAATTGCCGATCCCGCTCACAAGGTATGCAGTGCGGCTTCGGAAATCGCTTCGATAGTCGCCGAAGAAGGGTTCTGGGATTTACAGGCCCCGATTCAGAAGGTTGCGTCTGAGCAGGTTCACATCCCTTACTCGCCGGCACTCGAGAAACTCGTATACCCGACCGCCGAGAAGATCGTAGCCGCAGTAAAACGCACACTCGACGTGTAAGTGACAAGTCACGTTTTGTGAGGAGTCTTGGCCGTTGTCATTCTGGGTTGTTCGCATACAGGCACACCCACGTCCGAAGGGATTCAGAATCCTTTCCCCTCTGGCTTCGTACGTTACGAGAACTCGGCACAGTGGCAACAATCGGCGAAACAGCGCGAAGTACCCGGCCCGGCTAATCGTGGTGCCACAGCCTGATTAAAAAACCGCACGCGGCCCATGGAGTTCACTGTGAATCCTGTTTTCGAGAACTGCAAGGCGCTTACGTTCGACCTGTTCGGCACGATCCTCGACCTTGGTGGGTCGCTTACGCCGCACCTGAAGATATTTCTGGATTCGCGTGGTGTTGACGGCGGGCCTTCTGGGTCAGAGGGCATCGACCCTGCCGCTATGTGGCAGCAGTTGCGGTATCGGCAACGGATAGAGCAGTATCAGGATTCGATGGTTGAGTTGGGGCACACCGGCTATCTCGAAACCGTTCAGAAAGCGTTCGTGTACGTGGCGCGCCTCAACAGGCTCGACCCCACTCCCGAACAGGTCGATACCTTCATGGCCGGGTGGCAGGGACTTTCACCGTTTCCAGAGTGTGTTGCTGCGCTCGACCGGCTTGGTAAGCGATACAAACTGATCGCTCTCTCGAACGGAAATCCGTGGTTCCTCGATCACCTTGTAAAGAACAGGATCAAGTACGAATTCGATCACGTGATGTCGGTGGAAGAGGTGGGCATATTTAAACCGGCTCCAGCCGTTTACCGTCGCGCTGCCCGTAATCTTGAACTGGAACCGGGGGAGATCATCATGGTTTCCGCCAACTCGTTCGACGTAATGGGCGCCCGTACCTGTGGATTCCGTGGGGCGTACGTGAACCGCTACGACCTGCCGTACGAGGACACTCACATGCAGTATGAGCCAGACGTAACGGTGACGGACTTCACGGAGCTTGCCAATGCGATCCTTTGAAGAGCATGGGGCCCATCGGGCCAGTCGATTTTTAAGGACGGCCGCCGTTCTGGTTGCGCTTGTTGCCGTAGTTAGCGCAATCGCCGCGTGTTCAGGTGAACCGGAACCCACTCAAACGCCAGCCCCAACCGCTCCGGTTATCCCGGAACTGACAACCGCGACGGCGATTCCCGACCCTACAGGCATCCCGCTTGTCGAAACTGCGACAGTAACACCCACCGCGACACGGGCAGCACGTCCCACGGCTACCCCTACCACAACTCCGGCAGCACCGGCCCCGACCTCGACCTCGACGATCGATGACCTGCTGGCTTCGATAGAGCAAGAGGTCGAACTGATACGTGGGATAGACACTCCGCCACCGGCTGGGCACACGTTCGTAGATAGGGCTGGGATGCGGGCGCAGCTCAACGAACTATTGAACGACCCGGAAGTGGTTGAACAGATCGTGAAGCAATCAACCCTCCTGAAACTGCTGGGGGTCATTCCGCAGGATTCCGACCTGACCGCTCTTTACGAAAGCATGCTTGGTGGGCAGGTGCTGGGGCTTTACGACCCGGAGAAGGAGGAGTTCTTCGTTCTTAGAGACGATGATTCAGGCCCCGGTTCGCTTGGCACCGAAGCGCGACTGACCTATGCCCACGAGTATGTACACCGGCTGCAGGATTATGTATTTGATCTGGAGGTGGTAACCGACCGGCATATAGATGAGGACATGTTGATAGCGATATCGGCACTGGTAGAGGGCGATGCGACGACAGCACAGACCGTGTACATGCTCCAGAATTTCGACTCCCAAGAGCTTTCCGATCTTTTCGAATCGATAACCGCTGCACAGGCCGATCTGGAACCGGTGCCTTATTTTCTGCAACGAAGTCTCGAATTTGCATATGTGGAGGGTGCAGCTTTCGTAATCGAGTTGGCCAGGACAGGTGGATTCGCTGCTGTCGATGATGCTTTTATAAATTTGCCTCGCAGCACTGAACAGATTCTTCATCCTGAGAAGTATTTCGGTGCGGAATTGCCTGTCGAATTGGACGTGCCCGACGATGCGATGGGTACGGGCTGGTCGGTGCAGGCCGAAAGCGTGCTGGGCGAGTTTTCGCTGAAGACATGGCTTGAGGCACTTGGGAGCGAGCAGGCGGGTGTTGCCCTGGCCGGGTGGGGTGGAGATTCTTACGCCGTGTTTGTGAACGAAGCGGGTGTAACGGCGTTCGGGATGATGATCGCATGGGACGCCGATGGAGAGGCAGCAGAATTCTTTGAAATTGCCTCAGCAGCCCTTAATGCACACTTGGAGTTCTCCAGTTTGGGCGCGGAAACACCAGGGGTGCTTGTGGCGTGGGACGGGCCGGGAGGGTTCCTTACCTTGAGCAGGCAGAATTCAGACGATCATGGCGAAGTTATCGTGATCGCTATCACCCCGGATGCCGAAGGTTCAGTCGCGTTAGTTGAAGCGCTGATTGGAAAGGCCGGGTAATGGGCTATCGGCTGAACCACACCGCATGATGTGCAAACATGTTTCACTTGTACATCATGTTGGTGAATTCATGTGCTAACAGGGACTTTTACTTATGTATAGACTACACGCCGCAAGTTATACTTTTCGCCCCTAAAGTATAATGAACGCCTGAGTTGTTGTACTTAACTAAACGAACTGAACATCATGGACGCCTCCAAATTTACAGACAAGAGCCCGGGTAGGCTTGTGCCTACCGACGGAGGGGTCATGGCATTTGTCCCGTACCTACTACCTCCGAAAATTGAACTGACGGATGCGCTGGTGGACTTGCTGTCGGCATCGATGGAATCAGTAGGAGAACTCAGGGGCGCTGCGTCGCTAATACAAAATGCCGATTACCTGACCAGGCCACTGATCAGCAGAGAAGCATTAGCGTCCAGCCGGATAGAGGGGACAATTGCGTCTGCTGAGCAATTGGCACTTTTTACGGTGGACGAGGCGTTCGAACGAGATCAGCCGACGGTTCGTGAGGTGCGTAACTATGCCCAGGCAATCAACCATGGCATCGGGAGGCTCGATGATCTTCCGGTTAGTCTGCGATTAATCCGTGAACTCCACGAACAGTTATTGCGAGGCGTTCGAGGCGAAAATACCATCGTTGGTGAATTCAGAACTCGTCAGAACTGGATCGGTCGCAGTCCGCGAACTCCTATTGCCGACGCAAGATTTGTCCCATGCCCGCCGAGCCATTTAGGCGAGTGTCTCAATCAATTCGAGGATTTCGTAGGCAACAACGATCACGGCAGGGTTCTGATCGATTTGGCGTTAATCCACTACCAGTTCGAGACCATCCACCCATTTGAAGATGGTAATGGCCGAGTCGGCCGTCTGATTACTACATTGTTGATGGCTGAATGGGGAGTGATGCCACAGCCTTTCCTACATCTCAGTCCGTTCTTCGAAGAACACCGAAGTGACTACATTGATCTTTTACTGGAAGTCAGCATGTCGGGGCACTGGGACGAATGGGTCTCGTTTTTTCTGAAGGCTGTACAGAGTCAAGCCATCGATGCTTTGAAGAGGGTGAAGAGATTACTTAATTTGCGTGAGGAACTAAGGGCTCGAGTCCAAATCGCCCGATCATCCGCACTTCTGGTTCAATTGGTCGACCAATTGTTCGAAGTTCCTGGCCTGACTATCCCGATGGCTGCCCACAAATTGGGAGTTACCTACCGTGCTGCAGCGAACAATGTAGAGAAGCTGATCGAGGTTGGCATCCTGACCGAGACTCCTGTGATGAGCATTCGTGCGCGGGCATTCGTAGCGTGGCCGATTCTGGACATTATCCAGGACGAAAGTCCAGATTGATCCAATGGATCGGCAAACGCGCCTGTTGCATGGTTTTTCGACCGAGTCGTTGCCGAACGGGCACTCGCCGCCGCCGAACTTGACTGCAATTGCGCTAAAATACCGGCCGACGCCCGATTTTCGACCCACTTATCAGCGTTCTGCATGCTGCCCGAAACGATGGCCGCTTGCGGGGCTTTGTCGGCCAGCGTTGCGTCCGCGGACCGGCCCGAGAACCAGCATATATGTCTGCACCAATCATCCTGCCCCAGTGGGGCATGGGGATGAACGACGGAGAGATCGTCAAGTGGCTGAAAAACGTCGGCGACTCGGTCTCTAGGGGCGATCAACTGGTCGAGATCGAATCTTCGAAAGTTAACGCCGAAGTGGAAGCTACGGCCGACGGCACGCTTGGCCGGATCGACATCGAAGAGGGTCGCGTCGTTGATGTTGGGACCGTTCTCGGATATGTACTCGAAGCCGGAGAATCGGCTTCTGACCTGCCTGACCCGGCAACGATTGTTAGTGCTTCGGCAGCTACGCCTGCACCGGTCGTGTCGGTCGCGAAGACTGCGCCTTCTGGTACCGCACCAAAAGGCGGCAAGCAGATAGTCACACCCCGGGCAAGGCGACTTGCCAAAGAATTGGACGTTGACCTTACAGGCGTAACGGGCACTGGGCCCAGCGGACGTGTTACGGAAGATGATGTTAAGGCCGCAAAGTCTGGCGGTGGTGCTGCCGCTGTCGCCCTGCCGGAGTCCCTCGTTCCGGTGAAAGAAACGATCAAGCTATCTGGTCTCCGCGGGGTAATCGCCCGCCGCATGACTGAAAGTGCCGCTGTTCCCACCGTGACGCTTTCGACCCATGCCGATATAACGGATGCGGTGGCGTTCCAGCGTGAACTCGTTGGCGAATGGCGGCAGCACAAGCTTCGGCCCCAGTACCAGGATCTCGTGATCGCCGCCGTTGCCCGCGCCCTGAAAGAGACCCCAATCGCCAACGCTCATTTTGTTGGGGACGAACTCAGGATTCTGGATGAGGTGAATGTCGGGGTTGCGATGGCAGTCTCTGATGGGCTTCTCGTACCTGTCATTAAAAACGCCGACCAGAAGTCACTTCTTGAGATTGCGCAGGAAGTGCGCGACCTCGCCCGCAAAGCGAAAGGCAATGATCTTTCGATTGACGAGATGACCGGGGGTACTTTTTCTATAACGAGCCTCGGTTCTTACGACATCGGAAACTTCAACCCGTTGCTGAACCTGCCTGAGACGGGAATTCTTGGAGTCGGCAGGGTCGAAGAAGTTCCTGTCGTGGTCGATGGCGAAGTGGTTGTGCGCACGGTTGGATACCTGAACATGGCGTTCGATCATCGGGCATGGGACGGTGCGCCAGCGGCAGAATTTGTGCGCCTGATCGCAAAATACCTGAGCGACCCAGGCTGGATGAAAGCCTGAATGTTGTTAGTTAAGTTAGTCGCCGGGCGTGCCGAGGCCGCACTTGGGCGACGCGCG
>CAYLWG010000191.1:0-5677 GCA_964387235.1 uncultured Dehalococcoidales bacterium | reverse complement strand
CCCGAAGGGTGGGACTTCGTTCGACTTGCATGCATTATGCGCGCCGCCAACGTTCGTCCTGAGCCAGGATCAAACTCTCCGTAAAGTTGACGTTCTTTCTGTCCACTGTTCAGTTGTTAAGGTGCTGCCCAAAAACGCACTTGCGTCGAGAGCGAACATTCAGTCTATGTCTGCTACAAACAGAGTGTCAACAGAATTCCAGAGTAAATAACACCGGATGATTTAACTCTTTTTCAGTACACTGAAACAACTGTGCCACCGGACCTGCATCGTTCAACCTGCATAGATGTGACTAGAGTGAACACAGCAGGGCCGAATAAACACAGGTATCAGCCGAATTAAGTCAGACCAAAACTAGCGGACGCACGCGCGCAACACACACCCCCGCGTGACCAACGCACCCGCCCTATACAGTTACATTTTCAGCAGTCGCACAAGCACGAATCCCAATAATTATTAAGGAAATCGCAACAATGGCAAGGAACGTACCCGGCGAACCATACACCAGGATCTCGGCCGAAGAGGCCGAAGAAATGGTCAACGCTGGCGGCGCGACGATTATCGATGTCAGGCGCCCCGACGAGTATCACGGCGGCCACGTTAAAGGCGCACTCTGGATACCAGTCGACGATGTCATCCCGCGTTACGATGAACTGCCAACCGAAGGCAACCTGTTGTTCATCTGCGAAGTCGGGGCACGCTCTGGGCTCGCGGCCGAATACGCCACGGCTATGGGTGCCGATTCCAGCCGACTCTATAACGTTGAAGATGGAACGGCTACCTGGATAAGCAAGGGCCTACCTCACTCAACGGGCAACGACAAGTAGCCAGAACACTCCCCCAACATTTACCCCCCTGCACGAGGCGTTCCATTCGCATGGGGGCCGGAGAAACGCATTTGAAAATTCTGGTTGTTGGCTCTGTCGCATACGATGCCGTCGAAACTCCTGCAGGAAAACGCGCATCACAGCTTGGCGGCTCGGCTTCCTACTTCTCAACCGCGGCAAGTTACTTCACGGAAGTGGGGCTTATCGGTGTGGTGGGAACCGACTTCGACCCTGCCGACCGCGCCATGCTCGAAAGTCACGGGGTCGATACCACTGGACTGGTTGAAGCCAAAGGCAAAACCTTCCGATGGTCGGGTACATATAAGGAAGACATCAACTCAGCAGTCACACTAGATACCCAGTTGAACGTTTTTGCAGATTTCGAACCCAAACTCAGCGACGCCCACGCTAGCGCGCCGTATCTCTTCCTTGCCAACATCGACCCCACCCTGCAGCTCAAAGTCCTTGATTCAATGAACGGACGACCGAAAATGGTCGCCTGCGATACGATGAACCTCTGGATCGACATCGCCCGCCCGGCCCTCGCTAAACTGGTAGGCAAAGTCGATACCCTCCTCATCAACGAAGGCGAAGCGAAGCAGTTGACCGGTGTAGATCACCTGCCCGACGCGGCAAAGGCCATCATAGATATGGGGCCGAGTTCAGTCGTCATCAAACGCGGCGAATATGGGGTAGCGTTGTTCGGTCGGGATTTCTTGTTTGCAGCCCCGGCCTACCCGATCAAGCAGGTGATCGACCCCACCGGAGCAGGCGATTCGTTTGCAGCCGGGTTCATGGGCTACATCGCCTCCATAGGGCGTATTGACGAAGAATCGCTACGCACTGCCACAATTGTTGGCAGCACAATGGCCTCGTTCGCTGTCGAAGACTTCGGGCTCGACCGTATAAAAAATCTCACCATGTCCGACATCGAAAACAGATTCCATGCTTTTGAATCACTGACCCGGTTTAACCCGTTTCAGTGAGCCATATCCCTTCATAGCAATTCCAACCCCCTGAGCTGACGGCGATTGAAAGCGCCCATCGCCCGGACCCACAACTGAACTTCCAATCAGCAACTGCACCTGGCCGTTGCAACAGTCCGGAGAAATCATGAATTACGACATCAAAGACATAAACCTGGCCCATCAGGGCGCACTACGGGCCGAATGGGCCGAACGCGAAATGCCAGTGCTGCGAACCATCAAAGAACGGTTCGCCAAAGAACAGCCGCTCAAGGGGCTAAAGCTTGCCGGGTGCCTGCACATCACGGCAGAAACCGCGAACCTCGCCCACACCCTCGTGGCCGGTGGTGCCGATCTCACTCTCTGTGCATCCAACCCGCTTTCCACGCAGGACGATATCGCCGCTCACCTGGTCGAATCGGGAATCCCGATTTATGCCATCAGGGGCGAAGACGCAAAAACCTACTACGATCACATGTCGGCGACCGTCGATACCGGTCCGCATATCACAATGGACGATGGTGCCGATGTCGTCGCAATGCTCCACACCGAAAAGCAACACCTCCTTAAGGGCGTGATCGGTGGGATGGAAGAAACAACCACTGGTGTGATCCGGCTCAAGGCGCTTCACGCCGAAGGCAAACTCGCATACCCGATCGTGGCTGTGAACGATTCGCAAACGAAGCACATGTTCGATAACCGCTACGGTACGGGCCAGAGTTCACTCGATGGCATCATCCGGGCAACGAACATCCTCATCACCGGAAAATCTGTCGTCACTATCGGATACGGCTGGTGCGGCAAGGGATTCTCGATGCGGGCCAAGGGCATGGGGGCCCACACAATCGTGTGCGAGGTCGACCCGGTTCGGGCGCTCGAAGCCGTGATGGACGGCCACCAGGTTATGTCGATGAACGAAGCTGCGAAAATCGGCGACATATTCCTCACCGTCACCGGCGGAATGAAGGCAATCGACAAGCACCACTTCGACGTAATGAAAGACGGCGCCATTGTCGCCAACTCTGGTCACTTCAACATCGAGATCAACGTCGAGTCGCTCGAAGAGATGTCAGAGGCCAAGCGCAGCGTGCGAGAGTTTGTAGAGGAATACACACTGGAAGACGGTCGCAAGATCTTTCTCCTCGCCCAGGGACGCCTGATTAACCTGGCCGCAGCCGAGGGCCATCCGCCCAGCGTGATGGACATGAGCTTTGCCAACCAGGCACTGGCCGGTCAATTCATAGTAGATAACCACTCGAAACTCGGCCCGGGCGTCTACACCCTCCCGACCGAGGTCGACACGGAAATCGCCACCCTGAAGATGAACGCCATTGGCATGACGTTCGATACGCTGACCGACGAGCAGGACAAGTACCTGAATAGCTGGGAGATGGGCACCTAGAAAAAGAGTCGAGCGGAACCGGGTCGAAATCGGCCCGGTTCGCATCTCATTAGCACGGCCATCTCGAAACCAGCTCTAACGAACAAAACATGAACAACACGAACTACCTGCTCACCTCGGAATCGGTATCCGAAGGTCATCCCGATAAGATGGCCGACCAGATTTCCGACGGTATTCTCGATGCCCTTCTCGCCCAGGACCCCATGAGCCGTGTGGCGTGCGAAACATCGCTAACCACCGGCCTTGTGCTCGTTTTTGGCGAGATAACCACCAATGCCTATGTCGATATCCAGAAAATCGTCCGTGACACGATTCGAAAGATCGGTTACGACGACCCCGCGTACGGATTCGACTGCAATGGATGCTCCGTTCTTGTCGCGCTCGACGAGCAATCGACTGATATTTCAGCAGGGGTGACGGAAGCCATCGAAGTCCGTGGCGAAGCAGGTGCCGACGAAATCGGTGCTGGCGACCAGGGAATGATGATCGGTTACGCATCGAACGAAACACCCACGTTCATGCCACTGCCTATCGATATAGCGCACCGGCTGACCCGGCAGATGTCGGAGGTAAGGCGCGATGGCACGGTCGGGTATTTACGGCCCGACTCAAAAAGCCAGGTGACTGTCGAGTACACCGAGGATCACAGGCCGGTCCGGGTAGACACAATCGTCATTTCGACACAGCACGACCCGGAAGCTACCAACGAGCAGATCGATGCCGACGTAAGGGAACATGTCATCAAACAGGTTGTCCCGGCAGAACTGCTCGACGATGAAACCAAGTACTACATCAATCCGTCTGGCCGTTTTGTTATTGGCGGGCCTGTTGGCGACGCCGGGTTGACGGGGCGAAAGATTATCGTCGATACCTACGGCGGCAGTGCTCGCCATGGCGGAGGTGCTTTCTCAGGAAAAGACCCAACGAAGGTCGACCGCTCGGGGGCTTACGCTGCCCGTTGGGTGGCAAAGAACCTTGTTGCGGCAGGCCTTGCCGATCGCGCCGAGGTCCAGCTTTCGTACGCAATCGGTGTATCAACCCCGATCTCTATTCAAGTCGATACGAAGGGCACCGGCAAACGACCCGAAAGTGAGCTAGTCGCACTGGTGAACAAGCATTTCGACCTCAGACCGCAGGCGATAATCGATCACTTCAATCTCAGACGTCCGATCTACCAGCAGACCGCCGCGTACGGGCATTTCGGGCGGGACGATCTCGACCTGCCGTGGGAGAAGCTCGACCGGGTAGATGCACTTAAGGGTTAGTCGTGAATTTCCTTCTCCCCGGAGAGAAGGTCAGGTATGCACTGAGCTTGCCGAAGTGTTGAGGGGGAATGCTTTCGAAAGGGTGAGACTGTTCGAAGTCAGGTCTGGACAATGCGTTCATGTTTGAATAAACGATACTTTGGGAATCGAAAGTCGCCAATGTCGCTGCCACACACACCCACCAATGTTGTCATTCTGAACTTGATTCAGAATCTCTCTGGCAAGCGACAACAGTTCATACGAGCAACAACGTAATCTTCGAAATGTACATTCGTTCACATCGCATCCGAGGGAGATTCTGAATCCCATTCGACTCCGCTCAGGACAGGCAAGTTCAGAACGACAACGATTGCGCGATGTCACAAAAATGAAAGTTCCCTCTCCCTGCGAGTGCGAGATGACATTCGAGATAGGCGCCTGGAACAGAAAGTAAAACGTCGATGAGCGAACGCCCACAAATCAAGTTTGGCACCGACGGCTGGCGGGCGATCACTGCCGACGATTTCACATTCGCAAACGTCCGTGCATGTGCCGAAGCCGTGGCTCGAAATATTGTTGCGACGGGTCGTTCACAGCAGGGGCTGATAATCGGGTTCGACACCCGTTTCGGGTCGGCAAGGTTTGCAAAGGCCGTTGCGGAAGTCGTAAACGGCTACGGAATCGCCACCCACACCTTCGATGTTGCAGCGCCAACTCCGGCCTGCAGCTTTGCCGTGGTCAACCTCAACGCTGCGAACGGCGTGATGATTACCGCCAGCCACAATTCATCGGAGTGGAATGGCTTCAAGGTGAAATCATCGGCAGGTGGTTCGGCCCCTCCAGAAGAAATTGCGAATATCGAGGCTCACCTTGTAGACGTCCTCGCTGGCAAATCATCCCACACAAGTACGCACGTTGCGCAGGGGCAAACTTTCGACGTAATGGGGCCCTACATCGAGCAGCTTCACCGTGTTATCGACGTAAGCCCGCTAAAGTCAGCGCCCCTGAAGATAGTTGTCGATGCCATGCACGGTTCCGGCGCGGGAGTCATCCCGAAAATGCTCAAAGGAGGTGCGATAGAGGTCATCGAGATCAGGTCGGAACACAACCCGAACTTCCCCGGCATGGAACAGCCAGAGCCGATCGAGCACAACCTGACCCCGCTTTCTGCCGCCGTTCGAGAACTTGGTGCCGACGTCGGAATTGCACTCGACGGCGATGCCGACCGTGTCGGAATAG
>CAYLWG010000190.1:0-5696 GCA_964387235.1 uncultured Dehalococcoidales bacterium | reverse complement strand
TTCTTCAGGAAAAAATCCCCAAAGCCTATTCCGCTCGCTGAGATAATCGTGAGAGTGGCGAGAGGAGAAGCCATGATAGAAGGCTCGCTTCTCGCCGAGTTCCTACACACGCTTGGGTCACAAAACGGTGTTTCAACGTCGGCAGATCAAGCCCGTGCTGATCGATTGTCGAATCTCGATCGGGAGATCCTCGCGAGGACTACCAGTGGCGACAATTCGAGGCGTATCGCCGATGACTGCGGTTTCTCGGCAGGCTTCATCCGAAATCGACTCTCAGCCATCTATAGAACGATCGGCGTTTCAAACAAGAGCCAGGCCGTTGTTTTCGCTGTAAGAACCGGTATCACAAACTGGTAACCGCCCGCCGTTGACCACTCGAACGATGACAACTGTCATCCGATTCGGATGACATGTACGTGGTTGACACTTCATCCAACTCGCGCCAAATTGACGATCAAGTGGATGAATGACGTAGTGGTTGAGTTTGGAACGGCGCAGTTTTGCGTTCTGTATTTGGCAAAATTACAAAGGAATTCCTTCGGTGCCAAAGTCTAAAAAAGTCCTCGTGATCGGCATGGATGGCATGATGTTTCCAATGTGGAAACGTTTCTGCGAAGAAGGCATCACTCCTAGCCTCAAACGAATGGGTGATGAGGGAGTGGCCTCGGAATCCTACTGCGCAATTCCTGCCTGGACTCCGACCAACTGGGCCACCCTGATGACTGGTGCCGATACCGGAACGCACACCGCTTCACGCTGGTTCCTCAATTCTCCCTCACCGCGTAATACGGAATCCACGTTATCGGCATTTGTAGGAAATGCGGTAAAAGCCGAAACGATATTTGAAGCGACATCGAAGGCAGGGCTCAAAAGTATCGCCGTGCACTACCCGGCTTCAGGGCCAGCACGTTCGAATATGGAGCACAAAGTCGACGGGTTCGGGCATCCCGGCTTCGGTGCTACGCCGTTCGAAATCACCCCGGCACATGGATATACGACCGATACCACAATCGGAAACAGTTACCACCTGGAACTCCGCGCTGCAACCGGCTGGGCATCTGTGCCGGAGAGCAATCTCCCGCCACTCGAATTCCCGGTTCCTATCGTCACTAAAAAAGAAGGTACGAATGAGAATTTTGTGGGAATTGCAATCGACCAGTCGGGTAACGGCTACGACACGATTGTGCTGTACTCAGAAAAAGACACATCCAAAGAGCTCGGACGGGCAGGCTCCGGTGAGTGGAGCGAGTGGATTGACTGGGATTTCAACCTGATGGATGAGGGTGTAGTTCCTGCGACGTTCAGGTTCAAGGTGCTGGAGATAGGCGCCGATGGCAAGACGCTTCGGATGTATCGATCACAGGTTAATTACACTGCCGGTTTTACTGAGCCAGAAGAACTCGGGCAAGAGTTGATAGGAAAATTTGGCCCGTACCTCGAACACGCCTCGCACATGCCTTACACCTGGGGCCTGTCTGATATCGAGACCGCTATTGAAGAGGTCGAATACCAGTGCACGTGGTTCTCGAATGTAGCGAACTATCTATTGCACGAAAAAGATTATTCACTCTTCTATACCCACATTCATCTCTTCGATTACCTCAACCACTATTTCATCGCTGATATGGACCCAGAAAGTCCCGGGTACAACGAGGAAAAGGCAACGATCGGGTGGGACGCCTACCGCCAGGCATACATGGCGGCCGACCGCATGTTCGAAAGCCTTATGGCGGCGGCCGATGAAAACACCAGCATCCTTATCGTTTCCGACCACGCGGTCTATCCGCAAAAACGTGCCACAGATGTTTACCGACTTCTTCAAGACAACGGTCTGTTGGTACTGGAAGAAAGTTTCGACGCCGACAAGCGTTTCAACCCCAACGAAGATTTCGACAAGGTTGATATGGAACGCACCAAAGTGTTCCTCACTCCTCTCCGTAGTTTCGAGCTATTCGTCAACGCTGAAGAGGGGTTGTCGGAATACAAGGAAATTCAACGAGATGTCCTGACCTTGCTACGTAGCTGGATAGACGAGGAGAACAACCAGAGTCCAGTCGCCGTGGCGCTGCCGAAGGTGCACGCTTCGTTATTGGGCTACTGGGGCGAGCAGTGCGGCGACGTTATTTTCATCATGGAAGATGGCTACGTTGCCGGTTACCCGAGCTCTGAGGCGGAAGGAAGCGCCTCCGATCCGTACGTTTGGGCGCCAGCTGCCTACGGAGGGCATCATGGACCGTACTTGCCCACCGCTAAAACCGATATTTCGTCCAATATGGCAATCTTCATCGGCAGGGCCCCAGGCTTTAAAAAAGGCTACGTCCGGCCCACGGAAGATCTCGGCTATATGCACCAGAAAGATGTCGTTTCGATTGTCAGCCACCTGCTGGGTATCGAGCCGCCCGATCAGGCTCAGGGGACTGTTCCACGGGATTTCCTGGAGCACACCATTCCCGTTTACAAAAGAAATCTCGATCTCCCTAACTGGGAGAAGGGAACTGACGTCGACGGGTTCGGTGATCGCGTCTGGACTCAGGGAGGAGATATGGTTGCCGGATTTTTTGCTGGCGAATAGCTCACAAATGATTAATGTGTTTCGAGTGGTTTACGAACTACGATCAACCGAACCGTACATGCTGTAAGATCACGCATACTTAATAGGAGTGCATGTCATGAAAAATAGGTTTCGAATACTAATTATTGCGATTTCCGCAATGTTGATAATGGTCGCGCTAGCTTGTGGTGGTGGGGATTCTGATGAACCGGATTCATCCTCTGCTGCGCCTACCACCGTGCCTCCCACGGCAAAAGCAGCAGAGCCGACAGCCAAGCCTGCTGACCCACCGGCGAGCTCCTCGGGTGGTATCAACCGAGGTGGTCATTTTATTTACGGAGTCTCGTCAAATTTCCCCACAAAATGGGATATGACACAGGATTCTGTTTTCAGCTCACCACAGCACCTCGCACGCCATTACAACGGCTTGCTGCAGTTTGCCGGGAGCGATGGATCGACGGTAATTCCGTCGTTGGCCTCTGACTGGGAGATCGCCGGTGATGCGACAGAGTTCACTCTGACCATCCCATCAGGCCTCAAATGGCACGATGGAACAGCGGTGACGATCGATGATGTTATCTGGGCGGTTGAACGATGGGTAGACCCGCCTGAAGGCGTGCTCGTACCTCGTGTAGCTGGCTTCAAGAGCATTACAAGCGTAGCTTCGGCTGGCAGCGACAAAATTAAAATTACGATCGATGCAACCAACGTTGGTTTCCTGCTCGAATTGGCAGACCCGTGGCACATTATTGTTCCACGACACATTGCTGAAGGCGGAATCGATGCTGCCGAAAAAGTTATCGGTACCGGTCCGTGGGTGGTCGACACATATGAGCGGGATAACTTCGTAACTTCGACGGCCAATCCCGACTATCACCGTGACGCGCCGGATGGAAGCCCGTTCCCATATCTGGACAAAATAACTTCAATTCAGATACCGGATGCTGAAGCTCAGACAGCCGCGCTAAAAACAGGTCGTATCGACATGTTGAGCGAGGTGAACGTTGAGAATGCATTCAACTTCGAGAACGACGAAGGCGACAAGTTCAACTACAACCAGTGGATTAACCCCGGTCTGACTCGGCTCGGTATTAATCACACCAAGCCACCATTCGACGATGTAAGAGCTCGAGAAGCTGTTTACCTGGCGATCGACCGCGGTGCATTCCTCGACATTCTGCAGACTCCTGGCTTGCCCCAGTCCAACAAGCAGGCAAGCTTCTTCGGGTCAACAGACCCCGCCTGGGACGACGTGCCGAAGCTGTTCGGCTACGACCCGGCGACTCGTGATGAAGCAATCACCCGTGCGAAGGCACTTGCTGAAGAGTCTGGACTAATGGACTTCAACGGAAAACTGAGCATTCTCACCAACAAGGGTGGAACAACATCATCCGAGGTTCTTCAGCAGCTCCTAGAAGAGTCGATCGGCCTAAAGGTAGAGATCGAAGTGACTGACACGGCAAGCATGTTTGCCCGCTTTGCTGAAAAGGATTTCGACTTCGGCCGCTACGGCACTGGCGTGCTTCACGCCAGCCCGATGTCGCAGATACTTGCCGATTGGGCACCAGGGGCCGGCCGTAACTACGGTTGGGTGCCTCCGCAGAATTGGCTAGACAAGTTCGACGAGGCCAAGCGAACACTGCAGGGTCCGGAACTCAACGCTATCTTCGCGGAGATGGATCGCATCATGCGGGAAGAGTGGATCCCCTCGATTCCACTTGAGAGGACCACGGGTTCTACTGTAATCACTTACCCATACGTTAAGGACTTTGTTGCCGTACCAGGTTGCAAGTTCAAGTGTTTCCAGATGGAAGACGTTTGGATGACAAGTGATGCACCTACAGGTCGCTAATCAGGACAAGTTCGAAAACGATTGAAAACCGTTATGCTTGCACCGGCTCGGGAGTCACGAACCCCGGGCCGGTGCAGCCTCCTCTTGCAAGACGAAAGGAACGACACACTCAGATGCTCGGCTACGTCGTAAGACGCCTCTTACTGATGATCCCAACGATATTCATCCTGGGAACCGCGTTGTTCTTCTTGCTGCGTGTGCTGCCCGGAGATCTTGCGGTTGGCATCCTCACGACCGAAGAGTCCTCTGCAACGGCTGAAGAGATCGAAGAGCTGCGCGAGTATCTCGGGGGCAACGACCACATCGTCGTGCAGTATTCCCGTTGGCTGAGAGCTGTACTGACCGGAGATCTGGGCGATTCTCCGCTGTTCGATACGTCGGTGACATCGATCCTCTGGTCGAAATTAGGCATAACTCTTGAACTTGCAATTCTGTCGGTAGTTATATCGTTAATTTGGGCTTTACCACTTGGAATTATTTCCGCGTTAACGAGAGGATCTTTTCTCGATCAAGCGATACGAGTAGTCACCGCAGCAGGTATATCTCTGCCCAATTTCTGGGTGGCGATCATGGTTCTGTTAGGCCTAGTCGCTGTCTTTAACTGGAGCCCTCCAGTTCAATACGTCCACTTTTTTGACAACCCGGTCGAAAACTTGAAAATGCTGTTCCTTCCTGCACTTGTAATCGGATTTAGATCGTCCGCGACGATCACGCGCATGACGCGCTCAATGATGTTGGAAGTAATTACCCAGGATTACGTCAGAACGGCTCGTGCGAAGGGATTGAGCGGTCGAACCGTTACGCTTCGCCATGCGCTGCCGAACGCTGCGCTTCCAATTTTGACACTGGCGGCTTTATTGCTTGCTGCACTAGTCGATGGCGCTGTGATTATTGAAGTGATTTTCAACCTGCCTGGATTAGGCCAGTTGATCAGGGAATCGATTACTAGGCGGGACTATGAACTCATCCAGGGCATCGTTCTGATAATTGCAATGTTCATGATGATCTGGATACTTGTTACTGACTTACTCTACGCCTGGCTAGACCCAAGGATACGGTACTCCTGATGGCTGATTCGACACCAGAAAAATTGTCTCCGGATTCAGTCGGTCAAGTGGCTGAAGCAGATGATTCGCGCAAGCTGAAAACGGTGGTCGTTGCGAAAGCTGTCAGCACCAGAAAGACTATCTGGAAGTTCAGCAAGGGGAATCCTGCCGGTGCCATCGGTGGCGGAATCTTGCTCATCATTATCACGATGGCTTTGTTCGCCAGCCTGCTCACACCCTTCAGATT
>CAYLWG010000189.1:0-5755 GCA_964387235.1 uncultured Dehalococcoidales bacterium | reverse complement strand
GAACACGAGTGGGTGCGGATGAATGGCAACATCGCCGAGATTGGGGTGACTGTATTTGCGCAGGAATCGCTGGGAGACGTGGTATTTGTCGATCTCCCGGATATCGGAACCGAGATCGCGCAGTTCGATAAGTTCGGCGAGATCGAGTCGGTGAAGGCCGTGAGCGATCTGTTTTCACCCATTGGCGGGAAAATCGTTGCTACCAATCCGGGGGTAATCGAGAATCCCGAATCGGTCAATACCGATCCGTATGGTGCGGGATGGCTTATCAAGATCGAAATTTCCGACACCGCCCAGCTTGACGATTTGATGGATTCCGAAACCTACGAATCGTCGCTGGATTAATCGTCACTTGAAAATGGCGTCATCGGCGAACAACTTGAATTCAGGTTCCGTAAACCACCCGTATATCCCCGCAACCGATACAGAACGAGCGGAGATGCTTACTGCCATTGGTGTTGGATCGCTCGACGATCTGATTGGGGATATTCCACTCGAACACCGGCACCCACGTCTTAACCTGGCACCCGGACTTTCCGAGCAGGAACTTGCCGCCGAATTCGCTGCGATCGCAGCCGAAAACGCTTCGTCGTCAAACGGCTATATAGCGTTTCTTGGGGCCGGAGCCTACAGGCACTACATCCCATCGACAGTTCGTTCACTACTTCAGCGCGGCGAGTTCGTAACTGCCTACACGCCGTACCAGCCAGAGGCTGCGCAGGGGACGTTACAGGTAGGTTTCGAGTTCCAGACGATTATTTGCCAGCTTACCGGGATGGAAGTTGCCAACGCCGGGATGTACGACGGCCCAACGGCCTTTGCAGAGGCGTGCCTGATGGCTGCGCGTATTACGAAACGTACCAGGGTGGGCGTGCTGTCGACGGTCGATTCTCGCCTACCTGAGACTCTTGTGGCCTATTCGAAGTACCAGGACATTGAACTTGTTGTGATAGAGCCTGATGCCACGGATATTCCGGATGACCTTGCGTGCATAGGCATTCAGAGCCCAAACTTTTTCGGGGAGATAGAGGATGTTGAACGCCTTACAAAACTCGCGCATCAAAAAGGCGCTCTCTCGGTTGTGCATGTAAACCCGGTTGCGCTGGGTCTGTTCAATCCGCCAGGTGATTTCGACGTAGACATCGTTACTGCCGAAGGTCAGCCCCTCGGAGTCCCACTGGCGTTCGGTGGGCCGTACGTTGGGCTGTTCGCCTGCAAGAAGACACATATCCGTCAGATGCCCGGCCGGATAATCGGCAGGACTACCGATACTCGGGGGCGGGTTGGTTATGTTCTTACGCTCCAGACCCGTGAACAGCACATCCGGCGGGAACGCGCTACTTCGAACATCTGCACCAGCACTCAGCTAATCGGACTGATGGTTACGGTGTTCGTCGCCACGCTTGGCAGGCAGGGCATGAAGGACCTCGCGGGCCTTTGCTACCAGAAGGCGCACTACGCGGCAGCAGAAATCGACCGGCTCTCCGGGTTTAAAGTCGTGTCGACTGGTTCTGGCGAATCACCCGGTTCGGGTAACACTGACAGAGCTTTTTTCCATGAATTCGTTGTCAGGTGTCCCGGCTCACCCAGTGCGATAAACGCCGCACTGCTTGAGCGGAAGATCATCGGGGGTCTCGATATTTCCAGTCGTGTTGATAATGGCATGTTGGTGTGCGTTACGGAGACCAGTTCAAAGGCCGATATCGACAGGTTCGTCGCCGCGCTCGGTGAGATCGGAGCGGCGCAATGAACACTGTCACAGGGGCGGGTGAAATCGATCGCCGGTTGCTCATGGACCGTTCAGTTTCCGGGCGCAGAGCGTTTACGCTTCCAGAATCGGACGTGCCGGTGCAGGAGATGCCCGATTCGTCGATGCTTCGCGACGATATCGAGTTGCCAGAAGTCTCGCAGCTCGAAGTTATCCGTTATTTCTCTCTGCTGAGCCAACTGAACTTCTCGATCGACACGAACTTCTATCCTCTTGGTTCTTGCACGATGAAGTACAACCCTAAGATCAACGACGAACTCGCAAACCTTCCTGGTCTTGCCGAGATTCATCCGCTACAGCCAGACGAAACGGTTCAGGGTGCGATTCGCCTGCTAAAAAATCTTCAGGATGATCTCGGTGAGATAACGGGGCTTCCAGGGGTCTCGCTCGCTCCACTGGCCGGGGCGCAGGGTGAATATGCCGGACTGCTAATAGCACGCGCCTACCACGAGTCACGCGGCGACGCGGAACGCACGGTTGCGATCATTCCGGATTCTGCTCACGGCACGAATCCGGCCTCGGCTGCGATGGCTGGCCTTGAAGTTGTGACAGTCCGTTCTGATGCTCAGGGCAATGTGGATGTCGAAAACCTGCGAGAGCTGTCTGATTCACGGACGGCCGTTTTCATGCTCACGATTCCGAGCACGCTGGGCCTGTTCGAGCCGAACATTCTGGAAATCACGAAGATCGTCCATGACGCCGGAGGGCTGGTGTACGCGGATGGAGCCAACCTGAACGCTTTGCTCGGACTGGTAAAACTTGGCGATCTGGGCGTCGATATTTGCCATTCCAACCTGCATAAGACGTTCTCGACCCCGCATGGCGGTGGCGGTCCGGGGTCTGGGCCTGTTCTGGTGAGGGCTGAACTTGCAAGATTCTTGCCGAAGCCAGTGGCCGAAAAGAAAGATGATGGCTACGTACTCGCTACTCCGGTTAATTCAATTGGCGCAATAAACGGCTTTCACGGGTCGTTCTCAATCGCAGCACGGGCGTATGCGTACATCAGGGCGCTGGGAGTCGAAGGGCTGCGGTCGGTTTCCGAGAACGCGATTATTGGGGCCAACTACATCCAGGCCGGGCTTAGAGACAGGTTCGACCTTGCTGCCGATCGGTACTGCATGCATGAAACTGTACTTTCTGCAACTCGCCAGAAGAAGCGAGGGGTGTCGGGGCTGGACATCGCCAAACGACTGCTCGATTTTGGGATTCATGCTCCGACGATGTACTTCCCGCTGATAGTCGAAGAGGCTTTGATGGTCGAGCCGACAGAGTCGGAATCGAAGGAAACTCTCGATCACTTCATAGCGGTGATGCGACAGATCGACGACGAGATCGATTTAACCCCGGAGCTGATACACGACGCCCCGCACGACCTGCCCGTCACGAGGCTCGATGAAGCCACAGCCGCGCGCAAGCCGGTGCTGCGCTGGAGTGCGGAGTAGAGGGTCAAGCGACACACTTCTAGGATTTCATTGCGGGATCACTTAGGCTTTCAAACATGGTAATTACGAAAACAGATACTCCGATCGAAATCACAGGCGATCAAATCATCGAAGGTGATGCAAGGTTCGCACTGGAGTCGTTACCAGCCGGGCTGGTTCAAACATGTGTAACCAGTCCACCATACTGGGGATTGCGTGATTACGATTCCGACAGGCAGATCGGTTCAGAAAGCTCGCTGGAGGGATATCTGGCCTCGCTCGTCTCGGTATTTCGAGGAGTTCGTCGAGTACTCGCAGAAAATGGGACGCTGTGGCTAAACATAGGAGACGGATACACCTCTGGTGACCGGGGGTGGCGTGCACCTGACAGAAAAAACCCTTCGCGGGCCATGGATTATCGACCACCCACGCCAAATGGTCTCAAACCTAAAGACCTTATCGGAGTTCCGTGGCGTCTCGCGTTCGCGCTCCAACATGATGGTTGGTATCTGCGTTCCGAAATCATCTGGAACAAACCCAATGCCCAGCCCGAGTCCGTGAAAGACCGACCTACTCGTTCTCACGAGCACTTGTTTTTGTTTTCACGCTCCGAGCGCTATACGTATCACCACGAGGCGCTAAGAGAACCGACAGTTAATGGGCGAGGAAGTCGCAACAAGCGAACTGTCTGGGACATCCCCACCGAGCCCAACAAGCTTCATCATTCGGCCATGTTCCCGAGAGCGCTTGTGGAGACCTGCCTGATTGGAGGTAGTGAGCCAGGACAGTATGTGCTGGATCCGTTCTTTGGTTCTGGCACGGTCGGATTGGTAGCGAAGGAACTCGACCGACGGTTCATCGGCATTGAGCTAAATCCAAAGTATGTCGAACTCGCCCGCAAACGTTTGTCCGCATACCAGCTTGAACTCGGGGATCTGTAATTGACCTTCCAGGTTCTAAAGCCTGATTTGCAGGTGGATTTTTATTACCGACTAGAGTCAATTCGCAGACTGGTGCTTAGTGATTCGTTGTCCTCAACCGTCCGGTCATTAGATCTATCCGTATTGGATGACGAACTCAGTAAGTATGTGAATGGCAACTCGTTGTCCGTACTCGCAAGTTATTCACTTAGAGGCGAAAAGTTTTTTCCCATACCTGAGATTTTGCAAGCAACTCCAAGTCTGTTGGGTTACTACCGCCTTCTCTACGGTTTTTCTCAGAAGGCTTTTTACGCACAGGGGCCGTTTGGGCGTTTCCGGAAGATGGAGGAAGAAAACGAGGTTACCTCTTCAGCAGATGCACACATCTCATCCTTGTGCGAATCGCTCGTGGAGACTGGTGAGCAGCTGCTTTCAGGTCTGCCGAATGTCACAGTCCAACTCATCCATGAATTGCAGTTGCTGACGTTGGGGCCCATGCTGAGGGGATCCAAAAACAATCAGATCGGATCGTCAGCTACACAACGAGTCCTGAACTTGGTGGCGAAGGTGGCGGAAGGTTACGTTGTCGACCAAGGCACCAGCCACATCACTGTTCGCAATTCTTCGGGCAGAATCGTCATGGCAATGTTTGCTTCTGATCCCGACATCACGATTCGTGACATGACATCTGATCCGCCGCGCCCTCTTGTCTCGGTCGAAATCAAAGGCGGTGGGGATGTATCAAACATTCATAATCGAATTGGTGAAGCAGAAAAAAGCCACCTTAAAGCCAAATCCGATGGGTATTTTCAGTTCTGGACGATCCTCGGCGCACCAGCTGACTTGACCACGGCGGGTACTGAATCACCCACCACAGACAAATTTTTCTTCTTGTCTGGATTGGAGGACAAAAACTCCGATGAATGGGACAAGTTCCGCTCAGATGTGGCCCATGAATTCGGAATCCCGTACGAATAAGTAGAATTTTCGGGTTACACTCTCTGCGTTTTAGTTCGCGATCTGAAAAAACAATCAGGAGCCCGGTACCCGCATGATTGTCGATACCCATGTTCACATCTGGGAGATGCCGCCTATTGCGCCGATTGGGCCGACTGCCCCTAACTGGACTTCTGAGCCGACTGAATCGGGTAATGCGGAACTTTTGGTTGACGACATGGATGCAAACGGCGTCGATAAGACGGTGCTTGTGCAGACTTCGTGGTCGACATGGGACAACGGTTATGTTGCGGATTCGGCGCTCAAGTACCCGGAACGATTTGTCTCGATGGGTCTGATTGACCCGCTGGCAGGCGACAATGCTGAAAAGGCCGTCTACTGGATGGATGAGCGCGGAATGGCCGGGTTCAGGTTTCACCCCGATTACTACCCGGATGTAGAAGTACTAAAACGCCCTGAAAACGATGCTATGTTCACGGCCATCGAACAACGTTCAGGCGTCGTACAGATACACAATAAGACCGGTAACGCACACCAACTCGACTACACAGCGGAGAAATACCCGGGGATAACGTGGCTGATCGACCACATGATGTACCCGATGCCGGAGATGACGCCGAACTGGGACGAATACAGGCCGGTGCTGGCACTTTCAGATCACCAAAATGTCTACATAAAAATTTCGGATG
>CAYLWG010000188.1:4342-5775 GCA_964387235.1 uncultured Dehalococcoidales bacterium | reverse complement strand
GCGGGGCACGCCAGAGCAATGGCGGGAGGATTCGCACCCGCTACCGCGTCCACTGCGCCTTGTATGGGGCGGGTTTTGCGTCGTTGGGTTCGGGCTGACGCACAGTGCCTTCACGCCACGATTCGACTGGTATCCAGCCAAGCAATTTTTCGCCTTTTGTTACGGATAACGGGCTTTTGAATCCGGGAATCGGCTCGCGAATCTCAACTCCGGGAAACTCTGCTTTAATCGCGTCCATAGTCGGTACTTCTAGCGTCGTGTCGGTGGCGTTGATGAAAAATGCCTCGTGACCGCCGAACTCTTTTTCGATCGCCAGCCGGCACGCCCTTGCCGCATCGTGCCGCCCGACCCAGCTCCAGAAGCCCATCGGGTTACGACCGCCAACGGTGGTCTTATCGCCAGATTCCAGATGGCGTTTTGCCGTGGCAGGATCCCACAGGGCATGGAACCGCATGTTGGCGATCTGAACTTTGCCGGGTCGACGCCTGACAAACGCATCGCCCATCTGCTCGCCCAGCCACTTCGACTGCGAATACGCGTCTTCGGCCCGCGTCGGGTGGTTCTCATCAACCGGCAGGTATTCCGGCATGTAAAGTTTCTGGCCCCATCCGGCTCCTACAGCGTTGATCGACGATGCCATGCAGATCCGCTCGATGCCGTGAACTTCCGCGGCTTCCAGCACGTTCCAGTTCGACATCATGTTGACGCGGAATAGCTTGTGCTCGGGGTCGGTGTTCGGCGCCGGAATGGCGGCCATGTGGATGACGGCGTCGGCACCGGTGAGTACGTTCAGCACCTCACCGTAGTCGGTGACATCGATACGCCAGAAATGGGCGGCGTTTGCAGCGGAGCCGGGTCGTGGCGGCACGGCGTCGGCGTTGTGAACTTCGTAGCCGTTGGCGGCCAGTTCGGCAATGATGTATTCGCCTGCTCTGCCCGATCCGCCGGTGACAACTACCTTTTCAGTCATTCACTTCTCCGCTTCGTTTTCTGGTGAGAAAACAGTGTGTCATTCCGGAGGGTGAAGCAAGGTGGGAACCAACCGCCAATTAGCGCCATTCACAAATCCGCGACCAATCTATCTGGAAACGTCGAATGCGACTCTAAGACAGCGAACGGTTTGCGTATCCTTTGTCGGTCGTCAACTCGTCACCCTCCGTGAACCGTTCGACGCGGAACGGTGCAACGTCGATTTGTTCATGGCACCAAGCCCGTTGTTCGATTAGGTTACCCAGAACCGGTCTTTGCGCGGAATGCGAGCGTGAGAAAAAACTTCGGCAAAAACTGAGAACAAACTTGATAGTTCCCAACCTGCAATCGCAAATCTTTTCGCTTCAACCTGGGCAAACCAGATCAACACATTGTGAAACAACCATATTTTAATTTGGCCTGGCAACCTCAGCGTTCGAAATCCCTCGACCGACGACGGTTCG
>CAYLWG010000188.1:0-4300 GCA_964387235.1 uncultured Dehalococcoidales bacterium | reverse complement strand
GTGCATGGCAGTCGACAAATAACGATAGGCAAACTCTTCGTCAAAGTATTTAGCCAACGCGGTGGCATTGTGATCCTCATCAACAAATCCACGTGGCTTTCCATTCTTACTGGAATACCTGACCAAAATGCCAATCGACTGAGCGTGTTTCACAAGGTCTCTAATTTGACCCTTACCCTTCGATATATCTTCTGAAGGGTCTTTATTTCCAAGTAACTCAGCGACTGAGGGAATCAGTTTGAGTTGTTCTTCAGAAATCTTAAGGAGCAAAGTTAAATTTCTGGCAACTCGAGTTTTACCAGATGCGTTGGGATCAAGGATCCACGCGATTTTTGAGGCTGTTTCAAGTGCCGCTCGTCCCAGCGTCATCGGAGAAAAAGTTAGTTCACGTCCATCAAACATCCGTCGAAGTGCCACTAAATGATCGCCGAGCACACCGATCAGTAGTTGTGCATGTTCGAGGTAATTGGTCGCGGCTAGATCACTGAATAACGGACTGTCGCGGATTACCTCTGAATCACTGGTCGGGCGCAATCCATAATTCTCGGCAAGTTCCGTTGTTCGGTTTGGCAACTCTTCGAGAAGCTGCCATGGAATAGGATTTTTGGTTTCGTTGGAGCTGTTAATTTTCGGCATCGGTTGCCCCTAAGACAGCGAACGGTTTGCGTAGCCTTTATCGGTCGTCAACTCGTCACCCTCCGTGAACCGTTCGACGCGGAACGGTTCAACGTCGATCATATCGGTCACCCCGTCTATGACCAGATCGCTCAGGATTCTGCCAACACCCGGACTCAGCTTGAAACCGTGACCGCTGAACCCGGCCCCAACAAACAGGCCATCCAGCGCCTGAACCCGCCCGAACACCGGCTGGAAATCGGGCGAGCAATCGTAAACACCCGTGTAACCGCGCATAAGTGAAGCTGAATCCTGCCCCGGGAACCTGGCAGCGAACCGTTCCAGAAGGCTCACCTGCTCACTCATTTCAGCCGGTTTTACAGCCTCAACATCGTTATCGACAGGCCCCCGCAAAGGGTCATTTTCACCCAGCAAGGTTAGCGAACCAGCCTCGGGGCGGTAGTACGCCTGCGCAACGCGATCGGAAATAATCGGATGAATACCGTCAAAATCCGGCGTGCGTTCCACCACCGCTATGGCGTGACGCACCGGGGTGATTGGCATCACGACCCCGTGATCGGCCAGTAGTGCGCTGGTTCTGAAGCCTGCCTCCACAATAACGGTTCCGGCCTTGATATCGCCTTCGGAGGTTTCGATCCCGGTTACGCGGCTGCCTTCCGACGTAACCCGGAGTACTTCTGGGCCAATCCGAACATCGACTCCGAGGTCGCGCGCCGCGAAGATAAAAGAGTTTGCCACAGTCGATCCATCGGCGTGACCGGAGTTTGGTTCCCATGCCCCGGCAGCGACATCTTCGCGTACAAGGCGGGGCTCGATATCGCTTATTTCATTGGGGGTGAGCATGCGGGCGTCGATGCCGAGCCTCTGCTGCATTTCGACAACTTTGCGACCGTGTTCAACTTCCGGAGAGTCGAACAGAATCAGGAACCCGACCTCACAAAAGCCGCTTTCACCAGGGCCAACGATGTCTTTCCAGTCGCCGAACATTTCGCGACCGTACATCGTCAACTTCATAAGCGATTCGAGCGTGTAGTGAAGCCGCACGATCGCGCTCGACCAGCCGGACGCACCGGCGGCGATACCCTCTTTTTCAATGAGGACGATCTTGCCCGCGCCTCGTTTTGCAAGGTGCCAGGCAGTCGACGCGCCATGTACCCCGCCACCCACGATTACGATGTCAGCCGTGCTCGTCATAAAAAAATACTAACGTTTTGTCCCGTTTCGCCCAGCAATGTTTTTGTAACCAGATACGTTGCTATTCGATTTTGGAAATTATCAGGCTCGCTTGCATTGGCCGAGGGCGGGTACTATTCCGTGTGAGATTCCCGTGTCTTATCAGCACGGCGATAATCACCGAAACCCGTTCAGCCACAGAAAGCTCAGAAATCGCAGATGGTCCTCGAAAAACTCAAGCAAGTCCCCGATCCCACATATGTCCACGCCGGACCCCTGACCGATTTCGTATCGGAGCTTTTTGCGGCGGCGGGTATGCCCGATGACGAGGCCCGTCTGTGCGCTGCGGTACTGGTAGACGCCGACATGAACGGCATCGACACACACGGTGTTTGCTACAACATCGACCATCACTACCTGAAGGGTCTGCTCGACGGCTATATCAACCCGACGCCAAATATCAAGGTGACTTACGAAACTCCCGGAACTGCGGTGATCGACGCTGACCGCGGCATGGGCATGATCGCAAGTGTGCAGGCGATGGAGCTTGCTATCGAGAAGGCGCGTACGACCGGCATCGCTTCGGTTGCGGTGAATAATTCTTCGCACTACGGGGCGGCGGGATACTACGCCCGGCAGGCTTTAGACCACGACATGATCGGTTTTTCGATGTCGTCAGGTGGCCGAAACGTAATTATTCCGCTGAATGGCAGGTGGCCGTGGATGGGCACGAATCCTATGGCGTTTGCTGCGCCGGCCGATAAAGAGCCGCCGTTCGTGATCGATATGGCGTCGTCGATTTCTTCTTTCGGCAAGATTGCGATTGCTGCTTCGTTTGGGATCGATATTCCCGAGGGCTGGGCGCAGGATGCCGATGGAAATTCTGTGACGGACATGAAACGGCGTGACGAGGCTATCGGGCAGCCGCCACTTGGGGGGACGCACGAGCAGGGTGCGCATAAGGGGATGGGTATCGGCATGATGGCCGATGTGCTGAGTGCGATTCTGCCGAATGAGACTGTTTCAGGACTTGTGCCAGATGTGCCGAAGGGTGGAGGGCGTTTCTGCCACTATTTCCAGGCGACTCGTATCGATGGATTCCGGCCTGCCGACGAGTTCAAGGCGGATATGGATGTGATGCTGCGTACTTTGCGTGAGCAGGAGTCGGCTCCGGGTGCGCCAGCTATCCAGTATCCGGGGCATCCAGATGCCATTTATGTGCAGAAGCGCACGGAGACAGGCATTCCGCTACCACGCCACACGGTGAACTATTTCAAGCAGATGGCGGACGAGCTGAACGTCGAGTGGACGATTGGGGGGTAGGGGTGGTTCTCCCTCCTTCGGGAGGGAGTTATAAGGTGGGAGAGATGCGGTCGATTGTGCAAGATGATCGGCGTTCCCCCTTACCTCTGTCCTCTCCCTAATGGAGAGGACAGAGGTGGTCTCGCAAATCTGCACAGTGGTCTAAGTGGAATCGTTGCCTGAATGGGGCATCATAATGTCCCAAGAAACAGGAGTGAAAAATGACGAGACGACCCCGCCGCAACCATACGGCGAACTTCAGGCGAAAGTAGCACTCGCTGCGGTACGCGGCGAGCGAACACTGTCGGAACTGGCGAGCCAGTTCGATGTGCACCCGAACCAGATCACGCAGTGGAAAACTCAGTTGCTTGAACGTGCTGCACAAGTTTTTGGTGTTGGAGCAGCAGCGGCTGGCAAGCCGTTGGATGTGAAGACCCTGCACGCTAAGATCGGTGAACTGGCTTTGGAGAACGATTTTTTAGAGGGTGCGCTCGAAAAAGCAGGCCTGCCGAGCGCAAGACGATGATCGATCGTGGTCACAGGCTCCCCCTGACCTGTCAGGCAAGGGCGGTGGGCATAAGCCGCTCAAGCATCTACTACAAACCACGATTAGCTAGCGATGCAGATCTCCACTTGATGCGTCGAATCGACGAGATTCACCTCGATCATCCGTTTGCGGGCAGCAGGATGATGCGGGATCTGCTGTACCAGGAAGATATTTACTCCGGGCGCAGGCATGTATCCACGCTGATGCGGCGAATGGGTATCAAGGCACTGTACCGGAAGCCCAACACCAGTCGGCGACATCCTTCTCATCATGTATATCCGTATCTGCTACGCGGGTTACCGGTGGTCAGGGCCAACCAAGTGTGGGCGATGGACATCACGTACATCCCAATGCCAGAGGGTTCGTGTACCTCGCTGCTGTAATGGACTGGTTCAGTCGCAAGGTGCTGGCATGGCGAGTGTCGATCACGATGGACACCGCCTTCTGTGTCGAGGTAGTCGAAGAAGCCCTTGGACGTTATGGCGCGCCTGATATCTTCAACACGGATCAGGGGGAGCCAGTTCACAAGCGAAACCTTCACGAGCCTGCTGAAAGATAACGGTATACGGATCAGCATGGACGGAAGAGGGAGCTGGCGGGACAACGTGTTCATCGAACGTCTATGCCAGAGGACTGGCGTGA
>CAYLWG010000187.1:0-5856 GCA_964387235.1 uncultured Dehalococcoidales bacterium | reverse complement strand
GGGAGGTCTGGCCGCTGGAAGCGTAGTCCGCTGCCTACACTCTGCAAGAACTGCTGACTATCAAGTCTGACGACGTGATCGGGCGCGTGAAAACATACGAGGCGATTGTCAAGGGTGAAGAAGTCATCCAACCGGGTGTTCCGGAATCGTTCCATGTACTTCTCAAGGAATTACAGGGTCTGGGGCTCTCAGTCGAACTCCTGAACGAGGATGTCGAGCGGTTTGCAAAAATCAAGAGCCGGGCGCAGGAAATGTCGGCAACACTTGGTGCGCCATTGAACTGGGATGACATAAGCGATGAGCCTCTCGGTGCCCTGGAAATCGAGGAGTTGCCGGGTGGTGAACTACCTGTCGATGTTGCCGGCGACTCAGAAGATGACGTCGGCGATGATGCAGACAGTGCTGATTCGGATAAATCTGACAAAGACGTTGAATCAGAAGGCCCGTCGGAAGATTCCCTTGAGGCACTCGCCTCGGAGGAGTCTGGCGACACCGCTACTGGCAGCGACACTGCTGGCGATGCCGCTACAGGCGACGATGCGCCGGGCGCCGAAGACGAAGAGAACTAAGTAATTAACGCACCGGGCGAAATCCGCCCGGTGCATTTGACATTGCTGGCGTTGCCAGCGTAATCAGGTGGGCAAGCCGCCCACGGGGTAACTACCCCGGAAGGCGAAGGAAACGGCAACTCATGGGACAGTCTGGCGCCGATTTCAACGCAATCAGAATCTCTCTGGCCTCGCCGGAGCAGATTCGAGCGTGGTCATACGGAGAAGTGACCAAACCCGAAACAATTAACTACCGCACGCTGCGGCCAGAGAAAGATGGCCTGTTTTGCGAGCGTATTTTCGGCCCGACCAAGGACTGGGAATGCTACTGCGGTAAGTACAAGAAAATTCGCTACAAGGGCGTTATTTGCGACCGTTGCGGAGTTGAAGTGGCGCGATCAAAAGTGCGCCGGGAACGAATGGGCCATGTGAAGCTGGCCGCGCCGGTTGCGCACATATGGTTCTCGAAGGGGACTCCCTCGAGGCTGGGTCTTCTCCTGGACCTGTCGCCGCGTAATCTCGAACGAATCCTGTACTTCGCGCAGTACGTCGTAACTGCGGTGGATGAGGCAGCCCGTCAGAGCGCCATTGAGCAACTCGGTGCATACCGTGATGCTGAGATGAACCGGTTTGATGAAGAGCTAAAAGAGGCTGTCGCCGAAGGCAGTGTCGAAGCAACGCTCGCCGTAACGATGCAGGAAATGTTTAATGTCCGGAACGAGGCTAACCGCCTGGCTAACGAGCTTGCTGAAGCCGAAAAAATTAAGAAGAAAATAACCAAGGCGCAGATAACCAAGGCCGAAAAAGAGATTGAGGACCGCGTAAAGGCCGAACAGGCTGAGATCGCAGGAATCAACGGCGATAACGCGGTTTCCAGGCTTGGTGAAATTCTCGACGAGATGAAGGCGAACGTCGAAGCGAATGTTCAGGACAAGATCGACGACCTGGAAGCGATTCGCGTGATGGACCTGCTGACCGAGGCACGCTTCCGCGAACTTCGCGACAAGTTTGGAGAAGTGTTCAAGGCATCCATGGGTGCCGAGTCTGTTCTCGAAATCCTCCAGAACACGAGTCTTGATGACCTTCGGGCTGATCTGCAGGATCAGGTTCGCAACACGTCGGGCCAACGTCGTAAGAAGGCGATTAAGCGGCTGCGTGTTGTCGAGGCTTTCCGAAAGAGCGGCAACAAGGCCGAATGGATGGTTTTGACTGTGCTGCCGGTTTTGCCGCCAGAGTTGCACCCGATGGTTCAGCTTGATGGTGGGCGGTTCGCGACGAGCGATCTGAACGATTTGTACCGGAGGGTTATCAACCGAAACAACCGGTTGAAGCACCTTATTGACCTGCAGGCTCCCGAGATCATTATCCGCAACGAAAAGCGGATGCTCCAAGAGGCCGTCGACGCACTTATCGACAACGGTCGGCGTGGCCGCGCCATTCAAGGCAGCCACAACCACAAACTGAAGTCTCTGACGGACCTGTTGCGTGGTAAGCAGGGCCGGTTCCGGCAGAACCTGCTCGGCAAGCGTGTCGACTACAGCGGGCGTTCGGTCATCATTTCTGGGCCGCAGCTCAAGATGTACGAGTGTGGGCTGCCGAAAAAGATGGCCCTCGAACTCTTCAAGCCGTTCGTTATGAATGCGCTGGTCGTCAAGGGCTATGCGCACAACATCAAGAGTGCAAAACGGATGACCGAACGCGCACGTCCGGAAATCTGGGACCTTCTTGAAGAAGTGATTCAGAACCACCCGGTGCTGCTAAACCGTGCCCCGACTCTCCACCGACTCGGTATTCAGGCGTTCCAGCCGATTCTTGTCGATGGGTCTGCAATTCAGATTCACCCGCTAGTATGTACTGCATTCAACGCCGACTTCGATGGCGACCAGATGGCTGTTCATGTACCGCTCTCAAGAGAGGCAGTGCAGGAAGCAGAACGTCTGATGCTTTCGACCAACAACATGCTGGCACCAAGCTCGGGCTTCCCGATTGTTTCGCCGACGCTGGACATGGTTCTGGGTATCTACTACCTGACCGGGATTGACGGCGATCAGTTGACGCCGATCGAGAAGGATGAGGACGGCAATTCGGTTCACAAGAGGTTTGCTAACTTCGAAGATGCACAGTTTGCGTTCAATACAGAGCGGATCAAACTGCGCGAGATGGTGAAAGTCCGGGACGACGCTGGTAAATGGCTCGAAACGACTGTGGGTCGGATCATCTTCAACGAAACATTGCCCGAGGAGATGGATTTCCGTAACCACCTTTTCGCACGCCCCGAAATCGAAGCCCTTGTGGGCGAGTCGGTCAACGAATTGGGCAACGTGATCACTTCCATTATGCTCGACAAGCTAAAAGATGTTGGGTTCAAGTACGCAACGCAGTCGGGTACTACTATTGCGATGAAAGACATCGTAGTGCCGCCGCAGAAGCAATCGTTGCTTTCTGCCGCTGACACAAAAATATCTCGACTTGACGAGCAGTACTTGGAAGGTCTGATTACCGAGCCCGAGCGCTACAAGGCGTCTGTCGCAATATGGACCGACGTTTCCGACAAAATGACAAAAGCTGTTGAAGAAAACCTGCCAAGCTACGGCGGGATCTTCACGATGGCCGATTCGGGGGCGAAAGGTAACATCGCCCAGATCAAGCAGATGGCCGGCATGCGTGGCTTGATGTCAGACCCGAAGGGTCGGATTATCGAGATGCCGATTCGCTCAAGTTTCGCCGAGGGACTCTCGGTTCTTGAGTACTTCATCTCGACACACGGAGCTCGCAAGGGACTGGCTGACACCGCCCTCAGAACGGCCGACTCTGGTTACCTGACGCGTCGACTTGCTGACGTTGCTCAGGATGTGATCATCACGACGAAGGACGACCCGGGTGCGCAGGGAATCCTGATTACCGAAGCGATCAGCGGCCTGCAGGCCCCGCTTGTTGACCGAATCGTGACACGATATTTGTCCGAGCCGATCGTCCACCCGGAGACAGGCGAAGTGATTGCGGACCGTGACCAACTCGTCACACGAGAACTGGCTAAGGTAATCGCTGAAGCCGATGTTAAGGAAGCGTGGGTATTTTCGCCGCTTTCAAGCACGACCCAGCGTGGTATTGCTCAGAAATGCTACGGAGCTTCGCTCGCAACAGGTTCACCGGCTCTGCTCGGTGAAGCGGTCGGAATTATCGCTGCCCAGTCGATTGGTGAACCTGGCACGCAGTTGACGATGAGAACTTTCCACACTGGTGGTATCGCAGGTAAGGACATCACTTCTGGATTACCGCGTGTCGTCGAGTTGTTCGAGGCCAGGCAACCGAAGGGAATGGCTATTCTTTCCGAGATCGGCGGAAAGATTGAACTTGCACAACTGCCAGAAGGCCGTGTCGTGCGGGTGATTTCGAGCGAAGAGTTCTCGGAGGAGATGGAAATTCCGGCGACTCACCGCCAGACGGTGAAAACTGGCGATTGGATCGATGCAGGTGAGCCGATTCTGTCGATCAAGAAGACTGCAAAGGCCGCCGCGGTAAAAGCAGGTACCTACAACGAACAGCAGGATGAAATTACTGCGACAGTTGCTGGCACGGTGCAGGTGACCAAGGCTGCTGTGCGCATCACCTGGAATGAAACAGATGAACGCGAGTACGTTATTCCGGCGGCATCGGAAATACTTGTTGCTGACGGAGAATCAGTCGAACCCGGCCACCCGCTTACAGACGGGCCGAAAAATCCGCAGGATATTCTGCGCATCGAGGGTCAGGCAGCGGTACAGCGCTACCTGGTTGACGAAGTTCAGGCCGTGTACCGATCGCAGGGTGTGCAACTGCACGATAAGCACATCGAAGTGATCGTTCGACAGATGATGCGCAAGGTCAGGGTCGACAACCCTGGCGATAGCGACTTGTTGCCGGGTGAACTGGTCGACAGGCACGATTACGAGTACACGAATAACAACATGCTGGCAGAGGGCGGGGAACCTGCTACTGCCAGCCCGGTACTTCTTGGCGTTACGAGGGCATCGCTGAACACCCAGAGTTTCCTGGCAGCGGCATCGTTCCAGGAAACGGCGCGGGTGTTGACGGAGGCCGCGGTGAACGGTTCTGTCGACCGGTTGAACGGGCTAAAAGAGAACGTGATTATCGGACGATTGATTCCGGCCCGGTTGGACCTGACTGAAGAAGGTCGCGAAAGACTTGGGATCAAAGAAGGCGACCGCAAGGACGGGCAGCTTACTGGATTCACGAAGGCCCCGGCCACGTTTGAAGAGGCACTTGCTGCAATCGGCGGGACTGATCTGGTCGGCGTCGGCGCCGGTGTTAGTTCTGGCAAGGGAGCAGGTTCGGCAGCCGCGGCAGCAAGTGCTGCCAGTCTGCCATCGACACCGAGCGACGATGGCGGCCTTCTTGCCGCTGTGTCGGCGTTGTCTGATTCTGCCGGAAGCGGAGACAAGGCGGGGGATTCTGGTGATGATGATGCCGCACGCGCGGCCGAGGCACTTCGTGCTTCGACATCAACGGCGGAAGAAAACCCTGAACCTGCTCCGCAGTTCGTGGATGAAGTAACAGGCGGTGATGGAGCCTCTGAAAGTTCAGATGCCGCGAGTGGTTCGGATGACTCCGAGGACGAAAAATCAGGAGAGTAACGTTTAGTTTTGTGCAAAACCCGCCAAATCCGCCAAAATCGGAAAGCGGAAAATCTCCTGTTTGCAGAGGTTCACGTTTAGTAGTAAGTATGTTTTATGGTCCCGGCAGTTTTCGCCGGGGCCATAAAATTTAATAGCCATGCTTTCAGAGCAAATTTAGCGTTCACTCGTCCGGTGGTATCGTCCGAAGGGGAGTTCTCATATAAACTTGTGGTTCCGATAGCGGGCGGTTAGCTCAGTTGGCTAGAGCGCGTCGTTGACATCGACGAGGTCACAGGTTCAAGTCCTGTACCGCCCACCAGAACTGGATACAATCGAACTATGCGCAATTCGTCGCAAAAATCCGCCCCGCTCGCGCAAGCAGTTTGCGCGCCCTCCAGTGGCGCGCGGGCAGAACGCGACCCAGCGGAGTGCAGCCCGTCGTTCGGGCGCTACACGTTGACTATCTAGGCGCGCCGCCCTCCATCCAGGTGACGCGCCCCACACTTCGTCGTTTACCCTTTCACGCGGTGTTTTACGCGTGATTTATTTGCACAGCGGAACGGATCGCGCTTCGCATGTTCGGAGCCAATCAAAATGGCAGTTAAATTCAAAGACCTCTCGCCTGAAGATCAACAGAACTACCGCGACCGGATGCGCCATTCCGCAGCGCACGTTCTAGCAGAGGCGGTAAC
>CAYLWG010000186.1:0-5860 GCA_964387235.1 uncultured Dehalococcoidales bacterium | reverse complement strand
GCAGTTCTACCGACCCACGGCGAGAATCCAACCCCAGAATCGTCGCCGAGCCAGACGTCGGGTGAATGAAATCAAGAAACAGCCGGATGCAGGTGGTCTTGCCTGCACCGTTGGGGCCGAGAAGGCCGAAAACTTCACCCTCCACGATTCCGAGATTCACATCGACTACGCCGCGATGCTCACCGTAGAACTTGGTCAGGCCCATTGTGCCGATAACTTCGGTCAATCCAGCGACTCTTTTCAAAAGATTCCAGGCACAGGTCTATGCCATTGGCAAAACTAATCGGCAGCGTATTTGGCTAGCACTTCATCAGGGAAGTCGGCGTTTGAATAGACCTTTGAAACATCATCGACTTCCTCGAGCGCATCGAGTAGGCGCAGGGTCTGCATCGACGCTTTATCGTTGAGCGAAACGAGGCTGGTCGGCACGAGCGCCAGTTCGGCACTCTCGATCGTGATACCTGTTAACTTTTCGACCGCTGCCCTCACCTGTGCAAACTCCTCATAAGAGGCAGTAACTGAAACGGTCGAGCCCTCGACTTCTACGTCCTCAGCCCCGGCATCGACGATCTCCAGGGCAGTATCATCTGGATCGCCATCGTTCACTTCTACAGTGATAAGCCCCTTATTCTCGAAGTTCCAAGAAACGGCCCCTGCACCGGCGAGATTCCCGCCGCCGCGGGTTATCTGGGCACGCACCTCGGCCGCTGTGCGGTTTTTATTGTCGGTAAGGGCCTGGACAATGATTCCGGCCCCGCCCGGTCCGTACGCCTCGTAACTGATCTCCTCGAGAACAACGGCGTCACTGCCGGTTCCCGAGCCGCGCGTGACAGCCCGTTCGATGTTGTCCTTTGGCATGTTCAGCGACTTCGCCGTGTCGATAGCAAGTCGGAGTCTGAAATTCATGTCAGGGTCAGCATCGCCCTCGCGCGCTGCGACCATGATTTCTCGCGAAAGTTTTGTGAAGAGCTGACCGCGCTTGGCATCGGTCGCTCCCTTCTTGTGCTTGATCTTGCTCCATTTAGAGTGACCCGACATTTAGATTTCCATCCTGAAAGTTGCCCGCGTACACATGTGATCCGCTGCGCGGGTTTGGGGTGAATCAATTTATGCAGCCATATTACGGAGATTACGTACTCAGAACAAACCCGCGGGCGGGTCGAGTGTCATAACACCCAACTCTTTATCGACCGCAATGATCACGTCTTTCAGAACAGGAATGAGCAGTTCACCAGAATGTTTCTGTTTCTTACCCGAAGAGTCTCCGGTCGATTGCTGCTGCTGTGAAACAACAAAAACATCGTTGCTGCCGGTCTCGATAATCTCGGTGAGAGTGCCGAGTTGCTGCCCGTCCGTGGTCACAACGTCGATTCCCAGAATCTCGTAGTGGTAGTAAACCCCGGGAGGGTTTTCAGGTAGGGTATCGGCGGCAACCGATACTTCCGCATCACGGAACAAGTCGGCTTCTTCTATCGAGTCGATTCCCGCCAGTTTGATCTTGGCCGACTTCCCTGATTTTCCCGTTTTGACGATCTCGTATTGAGAACCATCAACGATTACAAGGTCGCCAGCGGAAAATCGATCCGGGTCGCCGGAATACACCTCGACCAGCAGCATGCCATCGATTCCGGTAGTGCGTCTGATACGACCCACCACAACGAGGTTTTCAGCATCTGCTGATTCAGGGACTGAACGCCCTGAACGTTTAGTCTGATCAAAGGAACCGATCATGCCTGAACCAGTCATAGTTCCTGAATATCAGTCGATTTCCAGGCTGACCCGCGTGTCGGATTTGACGGCGGCAACCCTGAGCAGCGACCGCATAGACTGGGCGACCCTGCCATCGCGGCCAATCACTTTGCCCTTGTCCTGATCATCGACTGAAAGGTGGAAATAGATGCGGTCGCCATCTTCTTGTTCGGTCGTAACGGAAACGGCGTCCGGGTTCGAGGCGAGCGCACGGGCGATGTACTCGATCATCTCCCGCATAGAATCGATCGGCGATAACTCGTCATCCCCACCCAGGTCGCCATCATCCTGGACATCTTCATCCAGCATATTGGTGTCCTGCTCGTCAACGATAGCGTCGTCATCACGCTCAGCCATCCGCTGTGACCTTCGTTTCGAGCTTCGGGAGGATGCCCTTCGTCCGGAAAAGGCTGACTACGGATTCAGACGGCTGTGCGCCGTTCTTCATCCATTTTGCTACCTTCTCTTCATCGATTTTGATCTCGGGTGGGTCCGGGAAGGGGTCGTATGTGCCGACCTGATCGATGAACGCGCCATCACGGGCGGCTCGCTGGTCGGCAACAATTATTCGGTAGAAGGGGTGCTTCTTGCCCCCAACACGCTTAAGACGAATTCGAACCATTCGGGAAATAACTCCGTGCGCCGGTGTTTATGTTTATTACGGCGCAATAAATACAGGGCCAGTCGAAATCCGGCCACACGCCAGAGTTCAACATTATCGACCTCAAATTGTATTGCCCCCCAACAGGCTAGTCAAAGGGCCAGGCAATTGGTGTTTGGCGCATTATGCTGGCAACTGAGATTCACGTCATGCGCGAGAAAGACCACCACCTGCCTCACCAGTTCTTGTGACACGGGTTGTAACCCTTTGGGCCGGTTCAGCGGTAACCTGATCGAATCCGGTTTTTGCTGCACCAGAGTTTTGTCTTGGGCAAATTACGGACAGCCATGCCTGATCGGGGGGATTCGGCTTCGTTGCTGCTATTTCTCAGGCCAAACTTACTAACCCGCGAATAACGGCTGCTCGGCTTCGCCCTGGTAGCCGATCTAAGCGATCTGCACCGCTATCAACTCAACACCGTGACCCACCCCGAACCAGAAACCACAGCAACAGACATCTCGGTGCTGTTCTTCGCAGCTCTCCGCGACCGTGCAGGCACCCGGCAGGTCACCGTAGCTTTCACCGACGGCATGACGGTTGGCGATGCTATTCTGGCCGCCCGAAAACTTACCCCACGTGACCCGGAGCCGGGAACCAGCATCATGCTCGCCCTGAACGGCGAATATGTAACAGGCGAACAAAAAGTGACGCCAGGCGATGAAATCGCACTCATTCCGCCGGTTAGCGGTGGATCAGACGAGATCAAGACTGAACAAGACTGGGTGTTCATAACCGCAGCCAAACTTGAACCTGTACCACTGACTGAATTCGTAACCACAGGGGTCGATGGAGCTGTGGTTACATTTCTCGGCGTAACCAGAGACCACAACGACGGCCGAAAAGTGCTGTACCTCGAATACGAGGCATACCAGCCGATGGCTGAAAACAAGATCGTCGAGATCATTGCTGAAATGAGAAGTAAGTGGAAGCTCGGCAAAATAGCCATCGCCCACCGCACGGGCAGGGTCGATATCGGCGAAACAAGCATGGTCGTGGCGGTTAGTTCAGCACACAGAAAACCGGCGTTCGAAGCATCGCTTTATTTTGTTGACCGTCTTAAAGAGATCGTCCCGATCTGGAAAAGAGAGTTTTTCGAAGGCGGGGAAGTGTGGATCGGCGAAACTCCGGGCGACGGAGCCCGCCCGCCGGAGCCCGCCCGATAATAAGCGTTGATAATTGGTTCCTTCTCCTTCGGCGAGAGCCAGAGAAAAAGCCATTTTGAGGGAAATGCTGACGATGTTGGGGTAGAGACTATCGAACGGATTTACTTGCTGAGAAACTTCCCCTTACCCCAGCCCTCTGCCAGGTGAGAGAGGGCTTTGAGACAGATTCTTATTGAGCCCGCCAGACCAGTACGGCGGAGAAGATTGAAATTGACCGAAGGCACGAATCTACAAAAAAACACCGCACGCAATCCGAGCGGCACTGTCATCGAAGTCGAAAACCTTCATAAGGACTACGGCGACATCGCAGCGGTCGATGGCATCACGTTTTCGGTTAACCCGGGCGAAACCTATGGTCTTCTCGGCCCGAACGGAGCCGGTAAAACCACGACCATGCGCATGCTGAGTGGCCTGTCTCCAGCGACGTCCGGGAGCATAAATGTTGCCGGAATTGACGTGATTAAAAACAACCGGGCGGTTCGGGAAATCATGGGTGTAGTGACCCAGCATGACGGCCTCGACAGCGGGTTGACCGTGTTCCAGAACCTTTTTCTGTACGGGTTTCTTTCGGGGTTATCCAGAAAAACAGCAAAAATCCGCACGCACGAAGTACTCGAATTCTTCAGTTTGCGAGACCGTTCAAAGGCGAACGTGTACGAACTATCGGGTGGCATGAAGCGTCGGCTGGCTATCGCTCGCTCGATGATGACCAACCCTAGCGTGATCGTGATGGACGAGCCAACTACGGGTCTCGACCCGCAGAGTAGGAACCGGGTGTGGGAAGAACTGGCGGTGCTGAAGGATTCTGGAGTGACGATTTTACTTTCGACCCACTATATGGAGGAAGCAACGATTCTGTGTGACCGACTGCTGGTAATGGATCATGGTCAGATCCTCGATGAAGGCAGCCCGGACGACATGATCGAACGTCACGCCCCGCCCGAAATCACCCAGCTCAGAGTCACCCCCGCCGCGCTCAGAACAGTGCGAGACTACCTGAACGAACGCAGCATTTCATATCGTGAAGTCGGTGCGCTTGTAAGTGTCACCGGAGTGAACGGCGTCCGCCCCGACCTGTCCGGCCTTGACGGCGTTGAAGGCGTAAAAACCACGTATCGAGCAGGGAATCTCGAAGACGTTTTCCTTGCGATAACGGGCCGAGAGTTGAGAGGCGGATAATGAACCTCCCATTCCCAACTCCCCGCATCAGGCGGAGGAGCATATCGGGCCTGTGGCTGCGTCACGCCGTGGCTTTCGTCAGATACTGGAAATTCGTGATTACATGGGTCCTGATCGAACCGGTGGTAGTACTGGTGGCAGTGGGGTTCGGCATAGGAAAACTTGTCACCGAGGTTGAAGGTGCGGACTCCTACGCCGAGTTTGTGACACCGGGCTTAATAATGGGTTCGGCGATGTTTCATGCCCTGTTCGAAACCTCGTGGAACGCCTACAACCGTATAGATAACGATGTTTACGAAACGGCCCTTACGACCCCGCTTACGGTTACCGAGATAACGATTGCCGACACCCTGTGGGCAGTGACGCGATCGATGATGACGACCGTTGGTGTTGCCGGCGTTGCCGTGGCTCTTGGCTGGCTCGGTGGCTGGATGGCGATCGGCATATTTATCCCGGCCATAATGGTCGGTGTGGTATTCGGAACTATGGGGTTCCTGTTTTCTGCCGTGGCACCGCATACGACATTTCTCTCGCTGGTTTTTACGCTGGTCGCTACGCCGATGTATTTCTTTTCGGGATCGTTCTTTCCGATTTCGATCCTGCCCGACTGTGTGGAACCAATCGCATGGGCGATGCCGCTGACCCCCGGCGTACACATCGCCCGCGGATTCGCACTGGGTTCGTTAGATATAACCCACCTGTGGGCAGCGGTCTATCTGGTGGCTCTGACTGCCGTGTTCTGGCCGCTGGCGGTCTACCTGTTGCGGCGACGTCTGATCAAGTAAGCACCCGTGCCGCATGCCCGAAACTGCAAAAACAGAAAGCCAGAATTCGCGCCCTGAACGTGCTGCCGTCGTAATAACGCGGCATCCACATGGCGAACTCCTTTGCCGAGCGAGTGGAGTGAAGCTATATTGAAGATCAGCACGCTGGCACATGACTCCGCGGAGGGTTCGCATAGTGGCCTAGTGCGCCCGCCTGCTAAGCGGGTTGGGGGTGTTGAGCCTCCTCGCGGGTTCGAATCCCGCACCCTCCGCCACTTTTGTTTTTCGTTGTGCTCCGGGCGTCGGCGGACGACTTGGTCGCACGTCGCAGACATTGCATTGGT
>CAYLWG010000185.1:0-5951 GCA_964387235.1 uncultured Dehalococcoidales bacterium | reverse complement strand
CACGTTCAATCCGCAAAACACACACAATGAGACAGGCTCCAGGGGTCGGGAAATCGGAACATCCGATCAATCGGATCGGCGATTGGTGGGAACCGCGGGTGATGGATCGCTCGAACCTACTAAACTACGGCCACCGCAGCGGAACTCTCAGCACCTGGCCTAACCGATTCCCAGTACCGGTCGAACACGTCACGCGCTTCTGTAAACGAACGAGTGGCGAATAACTCCACACGGAAAGCCCGCACCCGGTCGCGCCCTCCTGCGTACCACGACAGATGACGCTGCATCTGCAAAAGTCCGGCGCGTTCGGGGAAGTGTTCCTGAATCAATGGCATATGCCGGTCGATCACCCGGCTCTGGTACTCGTACTTTCCGGTTGGTGAAAGATCCTCAAACGTCTCATCGAAAATCCACGGCTTGCCCATCGCTGCTCGCCCGATCATCACCGATTCACAGCCCGTTTCCGCCTGCATTCTGCGTGCATCCGACATCGACTGCACATCGCCATTACCGGTGACCGGGATACTCACTGCATCGACCACTTGGGCGATCATGTCCCACTTTGAAAGACCCGTAAAGCGCTGGGCGCGGGTGCGCGGGTGAACCGTGATCGCGTCGACTCCGACATCCTCGGCCATCTTCGCCACTTCAACGGCATTCAGGTGTTTTTCGTCCCACCCGCTGCGAATCTTGATCGTGAACGGAACCGTCAAAACCTTGCGCATTGCGCTCAGAATCTCGGCTGTCTTTTGAACATCTTTCATCAGCGCCGAACCACGACCTGTTTTTGTGATCTTGGGCATCGGGCAACCCATGTTCAGGTCGATAATGTCGGCGCCCTGATCCTGCAAATACTGGATACCCGGAACGAGCGTTTCAGCCGATGGCCCAAGAATTTGCAGGGCGATAGGCTTTTCTTCAGGCAGGTACTTGGCGATGTCGTATTTGGTGCGCGGATTGTCACGGGTAAGCCCTACTGCGTCGATCTCCTCGCTGGTGGTCAGCGCACTGCCGCACTCTTTCGCAACAATGCGATACGGCGCATTAGAAATCCCGGCCATCGGAGCCAGCCGCGCCAGCCCTTTTATCTCAACATTGCCAATAAACATCTATCGAGTATACGAAACTGCGCCAGCCCCACAAAGCAACGCTTTTTGAATTATTCATAGCGGTTGAGAAACCCGTAATGGGCTAATGCCGCTGCTAATTAGCTGTCATCCCGACCTCTTCGGAGGGATCTGATGTTGTTTATTTGAGGGCAAGTTGCCGAATGAAACAACTTGTTGCTCGAAAGTCTGGGTGCTGGCAGGCGAGGGGCAGATTCCTCAGGCATGGCAGAATGACAGAGCCCGGAACGACAGAGGTATAGGCCCCTGACGCACTCGCCTGAACTTCTCAGCTGCTGGTCTTCGAGCACTTCGCCCACATCCTAATCATCATGTCCGCCAAGAATGCACAAAACGAGTACGCTGTAATTAGGAAATCATCTCTGGTTTCCAAACGTTCCTGAGGCGGAGTTTAACATTGAGGATTCAGCCAAAGTCAGCCAGATCACTTCTTGCGCTGTTGTGCATATTTGCTCTCGTACTTCTCTCCTGCACAAGCAAACCCACTGGTCAGAATCTCATTGATAACGAGAACGTAGTAGAGGTGAATACCCCTGTCACTGTTGAAGTGACTCAAGAACCCATGGCAGCACTCAGTCCCACTTCTACCCCTGACGCGATTCCGACTCCCAGCCCGACTATTGCTCCGACCCCATCTCCCACTGCTGAACCAACTCCGACTCCCGAACCAAGGCAACCTCCAGTTGAGAGCATCACCCATCTCGGTCGGATGAAACCGTACGTCTCTGATCGATACCCCTATGCGTTCGCTTATCCAACGCTGATGACCCGCATCGAAGGTATCGAGAATAAGGGTTACACCGATGGGTATTCGGTCAAAACTTTTCGTGGCGAGGAGGATCTACTCCTGATCTCCGAGGTAAACAATGGTGAGCGGGTGAGGTTGCGCGACTTCATCGACCGACTGGTCCCCACACTCTCAGAGATGGAAGGTCGCGATGTAACATTTGATTCACTCAAGTATGTAACAACCGAACAAGGTCTTGAACTGGGGTTAATCGAATATACGGTAGCCAACGAGGTCCCATTTCGTGTTCGACTACTGGCTTATGTGCACGACACAACGGTCGTCATCGTCATAAAGTTCGTTTCGAGATCGAACGTGGCGGTTGCAAATTACGCTGATTACGCTTGGCGCAGTTTCGTAATAACTGCCGCCCTTACCACAACTATTGCACCAGCCGCTGAACCATCTCCAACTCCGGTAATTGCGGAACCGACTTCAACTCCTGAACCAAGAGAGCCTCCAGTCGAAAGTGTTACGGAAATCGGGCGTGTAAAGCCTTATGTTTCTGAACGGTACCCATTTGCGTTCGCTTATCCGGCACTAATGACGCGTATCGAAGATATAGAAGAACGGGGATACACCGATGGATATTCGGTGCGATCTTGGTTCGACGATCTAGAGGTGCTGCTGATAAGTGAAATTGAACTGGGTTACACCGCTACGCTCGATGAATACTTAGAACTTTATCTGGATGATGTGGCATCGAGAGACACCGATGGGCAAAATTCCGAACTGCTGTCCGTCGATTATTTGACAACCGATCAGGGGTTAACAGTCGGCATCGTCAAATACTTATCCAACCGAGATGAACCTCACCGCACAACGATAATGATTTATGTCCACGATGGCACCATCGCATTCCACGTGACATATATCTCGACGGAGTGGGCGTACAGTTCGCGTGTTGGAGATTTCGCTGACTACACATTTCGAAGTTTCGTCATCACCGATACCCCCTAACGCACTCGCCTGAACTTCTGCAAGCGTTGGCCTTCCAGCACTTCGCCTACGTACACATCGCCGTGTGAATCGGCCCAAATGCCGTGCGCTGCGAAGAACTGCCCTGGCTCTTGCGACGGGAACCTGCCCCACCTGGAAAGCACATTGCCATCGAGATCGGCAATAGAAATACGGTTGCGTAGCTCGCCTACATACGCAATGTCGTTATCGTCGATATAAATATCAGTCGGCTGGATAAAGTCCGTCCACGTATTCAGATGCTTACCCTCAAGGTCGAACAGTTGAATGCGATGATTCTCGCGGTCGGCCACATAAACTACATCCCTGTGAATCCAAACGTTGTGTGGCAAATTGAAATCACCATCACCAACACCCGGCAACCCATTCGTCTGGCCCCAACCAAACTTGAATTCACCGGAATCAGTAAACACATGCACCCGCGAATTGGCATAGCCATCTGAAATGTACACATCGCCATTCGCCGCAACCGTCACATCAGTCGGCCTGTTGAACGGGCCACCAGCCTCATCGGGCACATTTTCCGTCCCGAGAGTCATCAGGTGTTCGCCATCGGTTGTGAAACGCTTCACCGTGTGGTCGACACTATCCGCAAGCCACAGTGTCCCATCATTAGCAAAACACATACCGTGTGCGTTCGGGAAATGCCCCTCGCCGAACGCCTTGATGAAGTTGCCATCACGGTCGAACACGATAATCGGATGCTCTGAGCGATTAAAGGCGTAAACGTTATCGTCGGCATCAACCGCAACGGCAGCCACCTGCGTAAACACCCAACCTTCGGGCAGTTTTGCCCAGTCAGGAACCAGCTCGTAAACAAAATCGCCAGCGCCATAAGTTGTGACTGCCATGAAAAGCCTTCCTGCTGTTTGGGGCATTAAAGGAAATAATGCTGATGGCAGCAGAGTCTATACGAACTTGTTCCGGTGTTACGCTCGGGACTTGGGATGACGAGGAAGCCCGCCTGCCGGTTGGAATGCCTGGAACTGCTCTTGTGGCTGGCTCTGGCAAGAACTCAGATACCCGAATCGCTAATTGCTACTTACTAATTATTAACTGGGGGCCAATCGAAAATTACGTAATCGCTGTAGGCGAAGCCGTCGTCGAAGTAAATCGCAACATTCAGCGAATACTTACCGCCCTCAAGCATCGGAACGTTTCGCATCACACCCGAAACGTCATCCCAGTCGAACACCTGCGAAATGAAAAGCTCGGGCGTGTCGCCAACCTGCCAGATCAAGGCCTTGTAGTGCATGCCTTCCGACGCTTCGACCGGGGGAGTCCAGTTCACTGTTATGTCGCTGCCTGTCCGCTCCCACTCGACCCCGGTCGGGTACGCGATCACGCCCGAGTCGTATGGAATCGACTGTTCGTAAACCAGATCACTGCCTCGCCAGTAACTGAACACGTAATCGCCGCGCACGGGCAGATTGCCATTCCTGGGCCCGTACAGCACCCACCTGCGCGTTACCTCGCCTGAGAAATCGTTAACGTTGAAATCTTTTTCGAGTTCGATCTGATCCCCCGACGGGGTCGTTACAACAACGGAAGTCAGATCGGACAGGAAGCATTCGGCATCGTCGTTACAATTGACTTTGTACTGCCAGCTTTGAATACCGGGTGCATGCTGCGACCAAACTTGCGGCCAGATTCCGCGCGTGCGATCGCCGTGATCGCGATCGGGCAGCTTGCCGTCCTCATCTGGGTCGCCAGCAAGTGAATCGCCAGCAGGTGAGCTATCTTCGGGCGAGCTATCTACAGGTAAATTGCCAGGCGACCCGTTGCCAGACCCAGATCGCTGGTCAGTTCGCTGATAGTCCGGGCCGGGGCCTTCCCCGAGCCCGCTGTTGTCCTCATCTCCGCACGCGGCAAAAGCCAGCAGAAACACCGCCGCAAACACCGCCAGAAACCGGGGGTTCCAATTTTCCTGAATCGCACCCATACCGAAACCGTACACCTGAACCCTACAAAGCGAACCAAAACAACGACCATACGGTGCCTGTCGTAATCGCCGCTTAAACAACGCAACCCTGCGTACGCCGAGTTCAGTAGAACACGGAACAACACAGGGTTGTGTGGTTGATTATTTAGAACAGCAGCCGCGAACGTATGCGACAGATTCACACTTCACACCGTTAGGCCTCAGCGAACCCACCAGCAGAATTACTTGCCGGAGAAAACGTGGCCTATCGCTCCAGTCTGGCTAAGAGCCCGTCTCGTAACTCCCTCTCCTTTGGGAGCCAAAGATGAACGTTGGGGTGAGGGGGAAGCTGGTCTGTAGGAAATGCCGTTCGAAAGCATCTGCACCGCGGTCGAAAACATCCCCCTCAACCCGGCCGACCTTCTCTCTGGCCGGGAAGAAGGAATTTCACTTCGTCTATTAATGTGTTTTGGTCTAGTCGGCTACGTTTGCGGTTGGTCGGGCGTCTAGGAGGTCGATAACACCTCTGACCTGACCCAGCGTATCGGCAACACGTTCTTCAAGTGCGAATAGCACCTCGCGAGCGTAGTTGTCGGCACCTCTGCGGCGTTGATCGGCCTGAGTGTTCGCCTCGTTTATGATGCCGTTCACGCGGCTTTCAGCGTCGTCGATCAACTTGCTGGCACGCCCCTCGGCCTCGACCCCGGTTTCCGCAGCTTCCTCGTGGGCCACACGAGTTATCTCGGTATTCTCGATCATCTTGCGAGCTTCTTCCTGAGAAGCGGTGAGCAGTGTGTTCGACTGCTCCTCTGCAAGCTGGCGAATTGTCGTAGCTTCTTCGTCTGCGTAGGCGCGAATCCTGCGGGCCTCAAGTTCGGCCTGCTTGATGATCGCTTCCTTCTGCCGGACGATTCCTTCGGCCTCGTTGATCTGGGTCGGCATTTCGCTCTTCATTTCTGTGATGACCGAAGTGGCCTTCTCCAGGTTCATCAGCGTTCGTGCCGTTCCCGGTACTCGGCCTTTGGCGATCATCGCCTCAAGGTCCTCGAGTTGCGTCATGATTGTCATTGGTTCCTCCATGTGCGTCGACTAACTGCTTGCCAGCTAACTTTTCTGGCTTTTCTTGAGCCTCTCAACC
>CAYLWG010000184.1:0-5970 GCA_964387235.1 uncultured Dehalococcoidales bacterium | reverse complement strand
TGTATCCTCGCCCAGCACAAATCGCGAACCCGGAGACACTTATGAGACAGGCTCCGCGGAGAGGGAGTTTTGGGATAGTCTCTTAGTCGTTAATGGGATTGCCGATAGGCGAAATCCCTGAGACTTCCGGGCGTTCAAGCCGAACCGGTGATGGCAAAAACACCTATGGAGCAGCTGGTTCGATAACGGGGGCACTGTCGATTCCTGCAGAGATTTTTCCGCCTGTGAACTGATTTCACTTTACGATTCGATTGATTCGTGCGGCCGTGCCATGAACGTACGGGTACTCGATATGCCGCGGCCCGATTGCTCATCCGATGGAATTTGCCACGATTCGGAATGGTACTCAATCCCCCCAATCTCGCTAATTTACTGCCCCGCCAGATTGGCAGTAGAATTTCCATCGGCTTGAATATCCAGCCTTCAAGCTGATTATTTTGAATCGCCGGGAATGCCGTGGAGTGGACACATGAAGATCGCTGATATTCGGACCGTGGTCGTAGGGAATCCATGGAAAAACTGGATTTTCATCGTTATAGAAACAGATGAAGGGCTGATTGGCGTTGGCGAGGCGACGGGCGGTTCCGAAACTCAGCCGCGAGTTGCAGCCATCGAAGAGATCAAGCACCTGGTTATTGGCATGGACCCCCGTAACGTACACGAGATATTCCACAAGCTTTACCTGACGGCATTCATTAGCGTCACTCCCGCCATGGCCGGTATAGAGATGGCCTGCTGGGACATTCTCGGAAAATCGCTTGGAGTTCCGGTTCACCGTCTGCTCGGCGGCAAGGTGCGCGACAACGTTCGCGTATACGCAAATGGCTGGTATTCAGGCGATCGCACGCCAGAGGGTTTTGCCGAAAAGGCGTCGGAGGTCGTTGCGAAGGGCTACACGGCGCTCAAATTCGACCCGTTCGGCGATGCGCACATGCAGTTGTCGCGCAAGGAAACTCGTGAGGCGAAAGCCCTTATCGGTGCGGTGAGAGACGCCGTTGGGGACGATGTGGACATACTGATCGAGGCGCACGACAGGTTCAGCACGTACGCGGCTATCGAAATCGGCAACTGGCTGAAGGATTACGAGGTGACGTGGTTCGAAACGCCGGTACTCTCGACCGATGTCAGCGCACTGGTCGAAGTGGCCAGGCGGGTGCCAGTGCGGGTAATAGCGGGTGAGCGGATGCACGCGATTCACGAGTTCGGCGAGTTTCTCTCTCACAATGTCACGGACGTGATAAACCCGGAGCCACTTGGTGTTGGCGGGATCTGGCGTTCGTTGCAGATTGCCGGTATTGCCGAGGCGCACCACGCCGAAATCGCCCTCCATAACGCCGAGAGCCCGTTCAAGACGATGGTGGCTTTGCACATAGATGCCGTAACGCCAAACGTGTTCATACAGGAATGTTTCGACGACTTTTTAGAGCCGTGGGTTGGAGATGTTTTGAAGGGTTTTATTCGAGTGAAGGACGGCTATTTGGAAATGCCTGACGCGCCGGGTATTGGTGTTGAACTGAACGAAACAGAAGCAAAGAAACACCCGTATGGCAAAAGCAATTTTTTGCGCATGTTCCGGCCTGGCTGGGAGAAACGCGATACGGCAGGTAGCGAGTAGGTAAGTTTTGGCGGCCAACATATTGCTAATTACAGGCCCTGCTGGTGCAGGCAAAACGAAGACTGCCGATGCCTGGGCGTGTTCACGACAGGAGAGGTGTGCTCACCTGTCGCTCGATTCGTTTCGGTTGCTGGTCAAGTCTGGATATCAGGATCCTCGACTCGGCTGGAACGACGAAGCGCAGAGACAGTTGGATATTGCCAGGACAAACGTCGCAGTGGTTGCGACAAAGTTTGTGGAGTCCGGGATTAGCTGTGTGATCGACGATGCAGTGTTTCCGAACTGGGATCCAGTGGGTTTAGAGCAGTGGAAACATGCCTTCGAACCTATCGGTATCGATCTTGTCGTACTCCTTCCGCAATGGGGCGTTATAAGCGATCGTAACGCTGCCAGGAATGAGACCGATAGAATTCCGCAGGAGATGCTTCGGAAGATTTATGACGATATGGCCGGGTGGAGAGATCGACCGGACGTTCCGGTGGTAGACAACTCTAATCTCAGCATCGCTGAGACTGTTGACGAGATCGCTCGCCTGTTCGAGTAACCCGCAGCGTTAGGCTCCGGGCGTTCGAGGCGAACTTGGTCGCTCGTCGCAATCTACCCTCCCTCAGTCCCTCCCGAAGGAGGGAGGACAGGCTCCGGGCGTTGCGTTAGGCTCCGGGCGTCGTCGAACGACTTGCCAGATGACTGGCGTGAGCAAGTCGCATTATGCGGCTCCGCGGGGTACGCCAGGGCACGGGTGCAGGCGATGTTAACGGGCTCGGGTCTGCCCCGCGGAGCTCGCGCGTCGCCCAAGCACGGCCTCGGTGCGCCCGGCGACTAAGTTAGGGCTCCCGGCGTCGTCGAACGACTTGGTCGCTAGCTGCAATCTCGTTGGCCCTCAGTCCCTCCCGCCAAAAAAGGAGGGAGGTAAGAAAAGCTGGCAGACGCGAGTAGGGCCACCGGGTCAGGATAGCCGCTATTGGCTTCTGCTGACCGGGTGGCCCTACCCTTGAGGTGCCCTACTTGTAGGGCGCCCTACATTAACGTAGGACACCTCGCTTGGTACTACACATTAAACAGACCACCTCCTTCTTGATTCGCTAAATCGGATAGTCGAGTTTTTCTACCCACGACCGCCCCACTGGAGTCAAGGCCGTTATCTGGATTATACGGAAATGAGTCGAAGAGGGTTTGCCGGTGGCTACGTAGACAGATCACCTATTTTGCACACAATGGATGATTAGTTTTTAGTACAGCGAATCGTCGTAGCAGCGGAACAGCTTGCGTTCTTCTACAAATCCCTACTCGCCACACTGCTTCTCACCGCTATAAACAGTGCCGGGCATGAAGCGGAGTAATTAAAGAATTTAACGGCCGCAGCAGATCGTCTTCTGGCCGGGTCACAGTTAACGGCTGCTTTTTTCCAGCGCTATGCAAACGATTTCCCAGCCGATTCTGCCCGAAATGCAGCATTCAGGGTCTTTCAAAACTCTCGACTTCGCGCCCGAAGATAAACGTGCTGGCAGCACCTGACCCAGGCGTGCCACTCGCGGCCCTAAAACCAGTTGGCTTTATCGACTTCGTTGCGGAGCGGCTCACCAGCCGTGAAATGCCTGAAGTTCTCCACGACAATCTCGAACCGCCGTTCTTCAAGGTGCCGACCGCCCTGAGCAGCGATATGTGGGGTGAGAATCGTGTTTGGAGCATCCCACAGCGGGTGGTCGGCGGGAAGCGGCTCGATCTCATACACATCAAGTGCTGCACCGGCTATCGAACCCGATCGCAGCGCATCGTTCAGGTCATCCAGCTTCGTGGTCATCCCGCGACCAATGTTGATGAACAACGCCGAATTCTTCATAAGCGAAAACTTAGAAGCGTTGAAAAGTCCTTCGGTGGCAGGTGTGTGGGGGATTGTCAGCACCACAAAATCGGCATTCGGCAGTTGGTCGTCGAGCTGGTCTGGCCCGAACATATCATCGACCCACTCTGGCTTATCGTCACGCCGGGCATCGATTCCGAGAACGCGCATTCCAAGCATCTTGCACAGCCTTGCAGTTTCCGTGCCGATGCCGCCTATGCCCACTATTAGCACCGTCGATTCGGGCAGGAAAATTTCATGGTTCGGCGCATCAAGCTTGTGCCAGTCACGATTATTCTGGAAATCACGATAAAGGTGGGTGTGCTTCGTGAAATTCAGGATGTACGAGAGGATTTGAACCGAAATGTGGTCGTTGTATATCTCGCGCATGTTCGTGACCCTGGTCGGATGCGCGATCAACTCGTCGAAGTAGTAGCCCTCGGGCGGTGCGGCGGCTGGTGCCTGTAACCACCTGAGCTTCGGAGCCGCGGCCATCAGTTCCGGATCCATCGTCCCGAAAGCCGCGTCGGCATCTGCCAGTTCCCGTTTCGTGTCCTCTCTGGTTTCGGGTGCAACAATGCTCCAGCCCGGTGCGCTGTCGAGCAGGCGCGATATCCACGAAGTTGTCAGTTGCGATTGCGGTGGGAGAAATACGAACTTGTTTGCCATAGGTTAATTGAGATTTCCTGATTTTTGTTTTGTACGGGCACAGAGCGGCACCGGGAACTATCGGTGAGCGAACGGTGGTCTGGCGGATTCTAGCATCGTGACAATTCCATTACTCGCCGACCGGAAATCAATGGCGAACAATTGCCGTACATAGCAAATGCAAAAATATGTCGAAGTGCGACCGGTGTACCCTGTAAAGCGGAATTCAGACCATGAAAATCGGCGATTTTGAAATAAACGTTCCTGACCCACCGCTGCGCGATCCGCACTGTATTGCCATTCTTAAGCCGTGGATAAACGTTGGCAATGTGGGCCAGATCGTGCTCCGTCGGCTCGGAAAAATGTATGCAGCCGAACGCATAGGGCAACTCGCCAGGCCGGGCAAATTCTACGACTTCACCCGCTATCGTCCCGAGATTCGGCTTCGCGACGGAGTCCGTTCAGTGCGGGTTCCGAACACGATAGTAAGGGTTGCCCGTCGCGCCGATGCGCCCGATCTCGTGTTGTTGGAGCTGTTGGAGCCACACGCATTTGCCGAGGATTTCAACGATTCAATTCTTGAAGTACTGAAGGCTTTGAATGTGACCCGTTATGTGCAGATAGGTGGCATGTACGATTCTGTTCCGCATTCACGTACTCTCCCTGTCACCGGGTCGGCCCGCGGGTGGAACCCGCCACCAGATTTCGGCGGAGTGAAGCTCACTTCATCGCGTTATCAGGGCCCCACCTCAATGTCGTCGCAGATATCCGAACGCGCCAGCAGTGAACTCGAACTTGAAACCCTTTCGCTAATGGTTCACCTGCCGCTCTATCTCAAGCTAGATGATGATTACGCAGGCAGTGCGCGAATACTGACCGTTCTTTCTGACCTGTACGGGTTTAGCAGGGAATTGCCTGAAATCGAGATGGCGCAAAAACAGTACGATCAGGTTAACCCGGCGATGAACGATAACCCGGCACTGAAAGATATGGTCGAGCGGTTTGAACGCGACAACGATGATGATGATGCGCCAGGTGAAGACTCTGGCGATGTACCCGGCAACCGACTGGCGGGTGAATCAGTTGACGGAATCACGCTTTCGTCAGAGATCGAGCAGTTCTTGACCGACGTGGCCCAATTTGACGACGACAAAGGGGACGGTCGTGGGGTCAAAAACGACGATATCGAGTAGCTGGTGGTCAATAACGCGTCGTTATCGAACGATAAACCAGAGACTAAGCAATCTGGGCCGGGTCGGCGTGTCGTAATCCATTAAACGATGACAAAACTCCGTGCCGCGCTAATGTCGATTTCGTTATTCGCCCTGCTTGGTGTTATCGCCTGCGGCAATTCTATCGTGCAGGCAACACCTGAATCCGCGCCTGAACCGACACAAAATCCCACCGTAACGACGGTTGCAACACCGGATGCAACGCCAGAAATCACGCTGAACCCGGAAACCACGGCGAACCCAATATCAGTAACGCCCACTGCCGAATCGCCAACGTCTGCGCCAACAAGCGAAGTAGTCGTTCAGCCGACCGATGAGCCTGTGGTTCCGCTGACCGCGCAGGAACAGGAGGCCGTCGACATCATGTGGCAGATGATTAACCGGTACGGCGAAACATATGAAGGAGCGGTTCTGATGGCTGGAAGGAACGGCCATAAGGGTCTTGTTCCCGTGCTGGTCGAGGCCGCAAGCAGAACGTTCGACGCCGACCTCGCACTTGAAATAGCGAGGGCTCTCAAGAAAATCACTGGTGAATCGGTGGGCGGAGATTTCGTGCTGGTCGCACCGTGGTACTCATGGATGAGCAGGCAGGACACACCACAGGTCGAACTCCCGGAATACGACGAATGGAGAGG
>CAYLWG010000183.1:0-6011 GCA_964387235.1 uncultured Dehalococcoidales bacterium | reverse complement strand
TCAGAAAGAATTTAATCTATCCTATCTGTTCATTGCTCACGATTTGGCGGTTGTGCGTCATGTGAGCGATAGCGTTGCTGTGATGTATTTGGGCAAGGTGGTTGAACAGGGTGATGCAGATGCCATTTATCGGGATCCGCAGCACCCGTATACGCAGGCGTTGCTTTCGGCTGTGCCTATTCCCGACCCGGTTGTTGAACGCAAGCGGGCGAGGGTGGTATTAAAGGGCGATATGCCGAGTCCGCTTAACCCGCCAAAGGGGTGTGTTTTCAATACTCGGTGTCCGATTGCAGAAGATCGCTGTTTCGTGGATATTCCGTTGCCGCGCACGTTCAGCGATGGTCGCCGGATCGCCTGCCACAAGGTGTCGTAGGTGGCATAGGTGGCAGAGCCACGTTCCCTGAGAGGTTGAAAGTGGTTGCGCTTGTTGAGAAGATAGTGCTTCTCTGAGAGTTGGGAGGTAGATTTTAGAGGGGCGCAGTGCTGTTCACCACACCTTCGCTATCTGACTTTCCCTCTGCCTTCGTTTCGCCAGACGCGTTCGACCTGGTCGTTTCTTGCCCAAATAATCTCGTCGTGCAAGTTCGTGACGCCTTCCTGGTACGTGGGAATCACGGTCAGCTTATCGCCAACGTGAAACTTGCGATCGGAGCGGCTGGTATCGATGTGCCCGTGTTCGACCGACATCCCAGAGAAATGCGTATTCGGGTCTTCAAGGATCAGGCCGTAGGGCATGGTGGGGAATAGCCGGAACGTCTTCATGCCGCCATCGATGATTAGCCGGTCACCGGTCGGAACACTCACCACGGTGGTCACGACGCGGAGGGGACAGCGGTCAGGTGAAAGGTCGGAAGCTTTGTTGATTCGGCTCTGTCCCTCGTAGACATACGACCCGCTCCTGTGCTCGGTGAAGCCCAGTTCCTTCGACTCCCACTCCTCGCCGGTGCCGCCTCCGCTGATTATTTCGAGTGACAGGCCGACATTATTGAACCGTGCCACCACATCTTCCATAACCGGTTTCGATGCGACTCTGCTCGGATAGGTCATCAGCCCGCGCAGTTCGAGTCCGGGGAGTTTTGATACCTGCTCGCCGAGCTTTTGGGCTGCCGCTGGAGATTGCACTCCGGTACGGTTCCCGCCTGTATCAAGTTCGACCAATACGCCGATCGTTACTTCGTCGAGTAGTGCCTGTTCCGCAATTCCCCTGGCAACTTCAATTGAATCGACCGTTACGGTTATGCGGCAGCGTTTCGCCAGCTGAGATAGGCGCCTGACCTTTTGATGACCGACGATGTTGTATGTGATGAGGATGTCGTCGATGCCGGCCCGGGCCATGATTTCCGCTTCGCCCAGTTTCTGGCACACAATTCCCTTTGCACCGGCGGCGAGTTGCATTTTCGCGATTTCGGGGCTCTTGTGACTTTTAGTGTGCCCTCGCAGTGTTATACCCAGTTCGCGGCAGAGGGCGGCCATTCTCGTGATGTTTTTTTCGAGTACGTCCAGGTCGATGACTACCGCTGGGGTGTCCAGTTCGTAAATGTGCATGGGGGTGGTGGGTGAGTGTTGGCGGTACGTTTGCTTCGGCGGCAAGCCGCGCATTTTGGGAATAGTGGCGGGTGATGATGGAACCGGGATGGTAACGCTTTGGAATGGCGATTGCCACGCCGGTTTTCTCCCGCAAGCGCGATTTCGGAGCGCAACGTAAACGCTGATCGATTTTTATGTCCTTTCTCGCGCCCGGGCCGGGATAGTTTATTGAGGGAACCCGCCACCAACTTCCCTGTTCATTCGTGCACGGCGCAGGGAGAGTGTTCGAATATCGAGCGGTGTGCGAAGTCGGTGAACGCTAGTTCTGGTCGACGGTGAACTTGTTGAACTGGTTCTTTCCGGTTCCACGAGAGAAAAGCCCGACAACGCCAGAGGACATAGCGTCGTCGTCAGTTGCCGCAATCACGAGGTCGCCATCGGCAATAACTGTGATCGCCGACCCGCTGATCTGAAGCGTTATCGTGTGGGTTCGGGCTTTCTTGCCAGTTTTCCAATCGACCGCTACTCGACCGAGTTCCTGGAATCCCCCGGCTGTTGGGTCGGACGGTAAAACCGTGAAGCCGAGATAGTTTTCATCGGGTCGCTTTTTGCCGAGTACAACATCGCCGACGCCATCGTAGAAAGCCATGATCCAGTCGGTCGTTCCAGAATGTCGAACTACTGGACCCCAGAACTGGTCGCTATTGGGGAAGATTTTCAGCTTTATCTGGGCCGAAACATCGGCCGAACCGGAGTCGATCAACGCACGATAGTCGGATGAGGGTGTTGCTGCTATCACCGACTGCTCGTTCACTTTGCCTTTATTAACACTCCAGATGCCCAGTTCGACTGTCCATGCCGAACCCAACGGGGCTTCGTTTGGTGTGTGCAGGGTGATATCGGTGCTCGACTTTTCGTCGAAATTATCGAGTATCAGTGTGCTGCTGGCTGAACCACGCGCTGCCGATACAGAAAACAGGCTGACTGCTATCAGCACTGCGATTAATGTGCCAAGTTTTCGGCGATTCGTCACACCACTATCCCCGGTAGCTGGTGAATGCGATACGCGGGCAGGCTAGCATTGTGTTGACCGGAATTCGATATTTTCTTGGTAGCGGACGGTATGGGTTCAGTATTGATGATGCAGCTATCGAGATGCCATTTGGCGTTTATGCCCGGATAGAGGCGAGTACTGAGTCAGGAAAGAGTGATTTGATTTTGTACGCGCAGCCGGAACACCCGCGTAAGTAATCGCCGTAGCCCTACGATTTCAGGCCGGTAGTTTCGGGTAGACCCAGCATAAGGTTCATATTCTGGACTGCTGCGCCCGACGCGCCTTTGCCAAGATTATCGAGCTGGATGACCAGCAGGACGTGACCCAGAACATTCGGCATTATCGAGATGTCGATGCGGTTGGTGTCGTTGTTGGCGCGGGGGTCGAAGGCGGGGTCAGAGTATTCAAGCGTGTTTTCGATCGGATGAATTCTGACGAACATCTCGCTGGCGTAGCGCTGGTCGAGAACTCCCCAAATGTCGCTGGCAGTTACGTTTTCAGGCAGCACCGATTTATGCAGGGGGATTTCCAGGCGCATCCCTTTAAGGAAGGGGCCGACCGATGGCATGAACTGCGGATCGTGTGTCAGCCCGGAGTATTCGGTCATTTCCGGGATGTGCTTGTGCTTTGTGTGGAGCGCGTACGGTGATTCAAAGGGCAGATTTTGTAGATTATTTTGCTCATTCTCCCATTTTTCGATGAGCTTCTTTCCCCCGCCTGAATAGCCTGAAAGGGCATGCACGGTGATCGGCGAACCTTTGTCGAGCAGCCCGTTTTCGATCAGGGGGCGGATGCTGAGGATTACGCCGGTTGGATAGCAGCCCGGATTGGCAACGGCTGATGAGTTGGCGATTTTCTGCCTTTGGCCGGGTTTCATTTCGGGCAGGCCGTATGTCCAGTTTTCGGCAACGCGGTGGGCCGTTGAGGCATCGATTATTTTTGTGCCTTCATGTTCTGCCCATGCGGCGGCTTCGATTGCCGCGTCGTCGGGCAGGCAGAGGATGACGAGGTCGGCTTCTGCGATAGCGGCGCGTCTTTTTCGCGGTCACGCCTGTCGTCATACGGGAGGACGAATAGTTTAATATCGTCGCGGTTCGACAGCTGCTCTTTGATTTTCAGACCAGTTGTCCCCGCAGAGCCGTCGATGTAGATGTTTGGGGTTGGCATTAATATTTGAGTTAGATTCAGCCCGTGCGAAGTGCCGCTAACTGAACTTTCCGCAGGCGTTGTATGCAGTCTGCGACGAGTGCCAGTCCGCCGATACCCGCTGATACCCGGCGATGTCGCCGTTCCGTTGATAGTAATTGTAGTAGTGGACGAAGCGGGGCAACGCACTGCGATACTCCCGATTCGCCGTAAATCGCTGCGAATATACCCGCTCAACTGGCAGCACATGGCGGGCTAACCGCTCTACCTCAGCATTGAAACAGGCCAGGGTGCGGATGTGCCAGTTTGATCTCAGTATGACTTGCACGAACCGCATATCGTGGTGTGTTTAATTGCTAAAACAGGCCGAACAAACCCTGCTGCTCCGGTGTACACACATGGTTCTTATGTGACACCACCAGCGGGGTTAGCTGGCCGACCTAGTAGGTTGGTGGCGTAGGTTTACCGGAATACGTGTAAGAGCGAGTTTCGGACAGCTGGTTTGTGAACTCGTATTGGCTTTGCGGACAGGTTGCGTAGTTCATATAATTAGAGGTCCAGCTTCATGCGGAGTTGGTGGAATATTTGAACGAGGATTTCGTATTGGCGACAGCAGACACCCCAGATAGTCAGGCGGAAGCTCAGAAAACTGAGCAGCCTGTGGAACAGAATAACGACACGCCCGAGACCGTAGCTGCCCCAAAGGCAGAGGTATCGGAAACGGTGGCCGCGACGGAAGCAACCCCACCAGAGGTAGCACCAGAAGCGACACCGGAAATAGTGGCGGCAACTGAAACAGCGCCAACCGCAACGCCGACGCCAGAAGTTGCCGCAGTTGTGGAAACACCTGATGCAGCGCCGGTCGCCGAGACAACGTCAGCACCAGAAGCTGTCGCACCAGAAGCTGTCGCAGTAGTGACAGAAACCCCTGCAACAGTTGAGACCCCCGTAGCCGAAACCCCCGTTGCAAGCGAAACTCCTGTAACCGAGACCGTTGCCGAAGTGACGTCCGACGAGACGGCACCAGAGACCGGAACCGCGACCCCGGCAGCCGAAGAAGCACCTGCTGCTGCTGAAGCGGCCACTGAAACAGCTGATGCAGAATCGTCAGTCGCAGTGGCAGACAAGCCCGAAACCGAACTAACAATGGCCGACCTTATCGACGAGTATTTGCCCTCGAAGGTCCTCCGTCGTGGCGAGATCATCGATGGCAAGGTGATGAGCCGCAAGCCGGAAGGCATGCTGGTAGATATCGGATACAAATCCGAAGGTTTTATTCCGTCCAAGGAAATGCGTTCGCTTACGCCCGAGGCTTCTGAAGAACTCGCTATCGGTGACGAGATCATCGCGTATGTAATTAATCCTGAAGGCTCAGAAGGCTCGTCGATACTGTCTATCGACCGTGCACGTGGTGAGCAGGGATGGCGAATTCTCGAGAAGGCGATGGACAACAACGAGACCTGCAAGGGCATTATCACCGGGTCAAACCGTGGTGGTGCGGTTGTCGAATCGGAAGGTGTCCAGGGCTTTATTCCACTTTCGCAGCTGGTGGGTCCGGCACGGGAACTTTATGTGCCTGGCGGCGAGCCGCCGAAAGAGGGCTTCATCGGCATGGAGGTCGAGTTCAAGATTATCGAGCTCAACCGCCGACGGAACCGGGCGATTTTCTCGGAGCGTGCAGCGCTCCAGGCCTGGAAACAGATCCAGAAGATGCGGTTGGTTCAGGAATTGACCGAGGGCGAGATACGCCGGGGCCGTGTGGCTGGCATCTCGAACTTCGGCGCTTTCGTAGACCTGGGTGGGGCCGATGGTCTGATTCACATATCCGAACTGTCCTGGGAGCCAGTGAAGAGTCCGGACGAAATTGTGACTGTTGGTGCCGAAATCGATGTATTTGTGCTTCGTGTCGACAGGGAAAACCTGAAGATTGCGTTGAGCTTGCGTCGTTTGCAGCCTGAGCCGTGGGATGAGATCGAGACCAAGTTCTCGGTTGGTCAGACGGTTACCGGGACTGTGACGAAGCTCGCGAATTTTGGTGCGTTTGCACGCATTGATAGAGGCATTGAAGGCCTTATACATATTAGTGAGCTTGCGCATCAGGTGATCAAGCACCCGCGGGACGTTGTTAGTGAAGGCGACGAACTGCAGTTGAAGATCATCAGGATTGAACCGGAACGTCGTCGTCTTGGTCTGAGCTTGAAACAGACATTGGATGGATCTGAAGAAGTTCTGGTTGCTGCCGAGTCGGAAGGCCACGGCCACGGTGACGGCGGCCATGCTGATG
>CAYLWG010000182.1:0-6037 GCA_964387235.1 uncultured Dehalococcoidales bacterium | reverse complement strand
AAAAAGATGGTAAAACACCGGTTACCGCAGCCGAAATCAAGGGAATCGGCTCGATTATGGCGTTATTGAGAGATGCCATCAAGCCGAATCTGGTCCAGACCGCCGAGGGCCAGCCGACTATTGTTCACATGGGCCCGTTCGGCAATATAGCGCATGGCTGCTCCTCGATTCTGGCCGACAAACTGGCAATTAACTGCGGCGATTACGTGGTGACCGAGGCCGGGTTCGGGGCCGATCTGGGCTTTGAAAAATTTATGGATATCAAGGTAAGGCAAGGTGGCCCGAAGCCCGCGGCCGCCGTAATCGTTGCGACCATTCGCGGACTAAAATGGCACGGCGGGGTCGCGCTGAAAGACATGACGACCTCTGACCCAGAGGCGGTACGTCGAGGCACCGAAAACCTTAAGAACGCGCTCAGGATCGTCGGCTTGTTCGGCCTTCCGGCGGTCGTCGCCATCAACAGGTTCCCCGACGATTCTCCCGAGGAGATAGCTGTCGCAAAGGAAGCGGCGCTGTCGGCCGGTGCGGTCGGGGTTGCTGAGGCAAAAGGGTTTGCCGAAGGCGGGGATGGCATGACTGAACTCGCGGCGGCGGTTGTCGATGCTGCGGACCGTCCTTCCGATGTAAAACTGCTATACGACGATGACGATTCGTTTTTCGATAAGGTCGAACATATGGCGAAATCGCTGTACCTCGCAGGGGATGTTAAGTGGGGTCCGATGACCCGAACAACGGCACGCCGGTTTGCCGACAACGGCTGGAATTTCCCGGTCTGCATCGCAAAAACTCATCTTTCAATTTCTGCCGACCCGAAGCTGAAAGGGGCGCCCAGCGGACACACCCTGCCGATCAAGGAACTGCGTATTCTGGCCGGTGCCCGCCAGATTGTGACGCTCGCGGGCGACATCATGACACTGCCCGGTCTTCCCTCCAGGCCCAATGCGTGGGATATTGACCTGAACAGCGATGGTGAGATAACGGGGATATTGAGTACGTGACCCGGCGGGGCCCGGATGAACGATCAAACAACTACCGTTACCGAACAACAAAAACTCAAAAAAGCACAACTTCAGGCAAATAATCAAAATGAACAGCGAAGCTCGACCAACCTTCACCTGCAAAGTTTGCGCCCTCGTTTTGACGCCCCGTTTCCTCCCATCGACAGCCCCGAGTTGCCCAAGTTGTGGGGCCGATACCACGCCAAACCAGGTTGCCATCGATGCGGCTCTAATCGTTTTTTGCCCTTCCTGCCACACAACGGGCAGCGTCTACAAATCAGACAACTGCACCAGTTGCGGGCAGGCGTGGGGCAACTGGTCGGGCAGCGATGCGGTCGAACAGAATCCCGAATCGGCCGGTCAGGGCAACCGGGTGCTTTACGAATCGACCCGTGGCCCTGAAGGCGGGACTGCACCTCGCTGGAAGATCGTCTGAATCCTTTTTGGGGTATTTTTCAGACCGCTTTACGCGATCGCCCAGGCCGTATCGACAGGCAATCATGTTCAATGCCCGCGCCCGACGCAGTGGGCTTTTTGTTGGTCACAGGGTAGTTTTTTCTAATTACTGTTGATTTACAATTACATGATACCCAGTATCAATCTAACTCGACTACACTAACCATCATTCAGCGTATTGCTGATCGTGCCTATCTTTATTATTGATACTGAGTATCGTTACTATGACCAGAACCACTGCACTAATCCTTTCGTCTCTCGCGATCATTACGCTTGTCGCTCTCGCTGCCTGTGGCCGAGATCTGGATGAACCGGAAGGCGGCGAAGTGACAATCGTCACAACTATTTACCCGTTGACTTTTATCGCCGAACGAATTGGCGGGGACCGCGTCAAGGTAACCCAACTCGTCAAACCGGGCATCGAGGCCCATGACTTCGAGCCAGCCCCGTCGGACATACAGATAATGTCCGGCGCTGATATTTTCATTTTCAACCATCCGTCGTTTGAAGGCTGGGCACTGAATGCCATCGAAGCGGCAAATTCGGAATCGGTTATCACGGTTCAAGCTGCGAATTTGGGACCCGTGGGCGAGGGCCAGGATGGTGTGCTTGACCCACATACCTGGCTAGACCCTATCAAGGCGCAGGTACAGGCCACAAAGATTCTGTCGGCCCTGGTCGCCGCTGACCCCGCCGGTTCGTTCGACTATGTGCGCAATGCCGATGCTCTTGAGGTGGAACTGCGAGGGCTCAACGATCTGATCGCAGCCCGGTTAACGGGGTGTGCGCTCGACACAGTCGTCGTTTCTCACCTGGCCTACGGGCACATGGCTGAACGCTACGGCTTCAACCAGGTTGGCCTGGCGGGTCTATCTCCCGAATTCGAATCCGGGCCAGCCCAGATAGCGGCTGTCATTCAGCGCATGAATGAATTGGGAATCAAACACATCCTGCAGGAACCGATTGTGAGTGATCGGCTGGCCGAAACTGTTTCTGCTGAAACTGGAGCCGAAATCGTCGTATTGCACCCGGTGGGGGTCAGGACGGTTGACGAGGTTCGGGCTGGCGAGGATTACATCAGTATTATGAAAACGAATGCCGATACGCTGGCCGCAGCACTTCAGTGCGGGTGATTCGCTAACTCGTATCTAATTGCCATGCCGCCGCCATGCGGGACGGCTGTGTTCGCTCGGGATTTACAGCTGACAGCTTGCGAGATCAGTCCCCATTGCTGTAAAACTCGGGCGAGCTAGTCGGGGCCCAGTCGGAAGGTCTCAAGCTTTTTCCACACTCCGCCCCAGGCGACTCCGTCGCGGGCTAACAGATGCACGGCATCAACCTTTAAGCCGCCACTAAAATCAATTTCCGCGATCCGAGCTTTCGCTATCTCGATGCCTTCAGGGTTGACGTCGTTAACAACGCTCATGTGAACCCTGTACGGATCGTCGCGGTAGGCCGGTTTACCGAGTGGAGAGATGCTGGTTACAAGATCGTCGTGCAGTGACTGGATTTCGGGATTCACAGGAAAACCAAGAATCACATTTCCATCGGGCCCAACGAATTTCCAATCGTCTATCGCCAGACTGAACGGTTTGTGGCGGGTCGCGATAGTGCGAATTTCCTGTTTCAACCCCTTGAGGCTGGTAATTCCATAGAAGGTGCCCTTTACCGTCGCATGAGCCGGAATTTTTGCGCGCTCCTGCCCTGCTGCGCGTTCTACAGCCAACAACCTTTCAGTCAGGTCGGTGTCGGCCATTATCGCGATTGTGTAGCAGGAATATCCAAACTCGTCGTTTTCAAGGTGGGTCGATGCGATAATCATGTTTAGAGTGGCCGGGCCATCCCTTTGTGAAGCCTAATGTGAAGCACGATAGTGAGCCGCCAGCAGGTCCTCGCCCCAGTCGTGTGTGAAGTCGCGCAGCACCGAGTGAATGTGGTTCGCGCCGTTCTGGGTGTTATCGTATTCGATCAGGAACCGGGGATGCCGAATGGCATAGTAGTGAGCCTCGCCGACTGCCGCCTGCCCAGCCCATGCGAATGTCACGTCATCGAACCCTGCCGATTCGACAGCGCGCCAGTAGTTCGCAGCAAGGTCGTCTGCCGCCCTCGTAACGTAATGCTTCACAAGTGAAACCAATTTCTCGCGCTGGCCGTCACTAAGGGCATCGAAGGCGATACCCACTGGAGCAACGCCAGGATCAGCCGAACGCACGTTGGTCGACAGGATATCCGCCGGGGCCACCTGATCGACCACTGCGAGTTTCTTCTGATCGTCGTCGAGTGAAATCAGCAACGCCCTTGCCCAATCCTCCTCCTCGATTAGCGTCCGCTCGCCCTTTCGCGCGCCGTGCCGAATGACTGCCGGGTTTGCGCCAAAAAAGAGCGGCAGAATCGATACATGCTCGCCGTCAACGATGGTTGCCGATAGAGCGATATGGTGCCCACCAACCCGGAACCCCCACGGCTCATCGATACTTCCGGGAGTGCCAAACACACTGAACCAGTAACGTTCAACAGAACGTTCCCACCGTGAAACCTCGTTGCTGATCTCTTCCCACTCACCAAGAATCGTTTCGAGTTCGATGATCCTGTGGGCGGTCGCAGCACCGCGGGCACTGTATCCGGTTTCCATCAGCGCAAACGCTGCATCGCGCTGTTCAGCAGTCATTTCGCCCACCAGAAGGCCATTACGGTCGATCGGGGTGTACGCCCACTTGTATCGTTCAGCGTTGGCGTCGCCTGTACCCCCGGTGAACTCAAACAAAGCGGTTCGTCGCTGCATGACGTCGAGCGAATTCAAAAAATCGTTAGCAGCGCTGGTCATCCGCTTCACGGCCTCGGTCGCTGAAGATGGAATTGCAGACATTGACATCGCTCCTCCGTTTGGCTGAATGGCCGACTAGTTGGCTGGCCGATGGCTAATTGGCTGTCTCGCATGGTCGAGCAACTGTGTACCGCCGCGCTGCTCACACTATAAGCGCAGGCTCCGATGAACCAGGCATTTTGCGGGCAGTTCCTCGGGTGAAAATCGGCAGGTAAAAACTTTTCAGGACGGGACTTAGCTGCACCAGATACCGAACAACTCTTCACACGTTCCACCCAGAATTTTCTCGTCCAGTCCCGGCCCGATTGCCGGTTCAATTCGATCGGCGATCTCCCACCCACGGCGATACCCGGTCTGCTCAACGATAAACGGGAAGTCTGTTCCCCACATTAGCCGGTCGGAAGAATACGATTCGATCAGCCTGTGTACCCATCCGAAGAGATCGGCGTAAGGGAATTCTTCGTTCGACGCCCGCGGAAACTCGGAAAGTTTCACATGCAGGTTCGGGTGCCGCGACATCGATATCAACCGCTCGAACGCCGGGACGGCCGAACCCTCCGACGACGGGACACAGTGCCCGAAGTGATCGATGATCGCGGCGGTATCCGGGTATAAATCAGCAAGTGTCTCGATCTCGTTGTAGTTCTCCGGGCTAACCAGAAACCCCACTGGAATCCCCAATTCACCAGCGCGGGCATACAACGCACGGCCGACATCGCCGTCCATAGCTTCCCCATCACGCCACAACGCCGGGTTAAACCGCACGCCCCTGTAGCCGCTAGCCACCAGATCATCAAGCATGCCAACCGGGTTGTCATCTTGCGGGTTAACAAGACACATCCCGATAAACCGATCTGACCATTGCGCGAGAGCATCGCTAACGTAGGTGTGATCGAACCCATGAACTATCGGCTGAACTATCAGCGCCCCGGCAACACCCGCGTCGTCCATCAGACTCAGCAGGAATTCAACACTCCCCGTTGCTGTGGGCGTTGCCTGTCCTTCCCTGTACGGGTAAGTGTCGGGATCATCTGCCCAAACATGGAGGTGCGAGTCGATTTTTTTCATGTTGCCTGTCAATGCTCGGCGAGGCTCCGAACCGGGAAAATATAAACAGCACGCGTTGTTTCAGATGGTTTAAGGGGAGAATGGTGAAGCTTACGCGATCCCCAACTACCCCGGTAAGCTGCCCCCATCGGGCATCACCGATGTAATTTCATGCTTGAACTGCGTTGCCGGACCGTTGCCGGTGGTACATTCGCAGCGACACCTGATATAGCTCCATCAGTCAGCGCGAACTCGCTGCACCGGCAAGCTCATACAACCATTCGGCAGACCGCCGACTCAGCGCGAAAAATCGAAAAGAGATTCTCCCATGATAAAACTCAGTCTGCAATCGCTCTGTTATCGCGATACTTTCAACGCCGGGAAAATCACGATGCTCGAAATCATCGATAAGGCATATGAATTGCAGATGGACGGCGTCGACCTCCACTTCACCCACTTCGCTTCGACCGATGACGATTATCTCGAAGAGGTGAAGCAGGCGTGCCTGAAGCGCGGGCTGCACATGTGCTACATCGGGGTGTCGAACAATTTCGGGAAGACTGGAGACGAGTTGCGAGAGCAGATCGACCTGATGAAAAAGTGGATCGATGTCGCTGCCAGGATGGGCATTCCAATGGTGCGCGCTTTCGGGTCGTGGCTGCCGGAAGGCGAAACCGAGGAATCGGCATGGCCCCGCCTTGTCGAATCAACG
>CAYLWG010000181.1:0-6198 GCA_964387235.1 uncultured Dehalococcoidales bacterium | reverse complement strand
CCAACTGGCCTCAGCCATAACATGGAGTACCTAATTGTCGATTAGCCCTAGCACTACGGCCCAGCGGTCTGGTCTTCCCGAAGAAGTTTCACTAATTTCCCCCGGCGCAGGCCCAGGTGCAGGCGTAGTTACAACTCTCTGGTCTGTTTCCGCTTCAGACCGGCCAGCTAATTGCATCGTGCTTGATGGGGTCGCGGTCAATCTGGTGTTGACACTGCTCGCTACCAGGAACAGGCTTGCCCGGCAGACAGGCATGCCCTGCACCCGCACTTGCACCATTAGGCGTCGGCAGGCGCCGGCTCGGTGTTGGCTATCGGTCAGTTCGAGCCGCGCAGTAATTAACAGAGATAGAGGCCCTTCATAAATGCGAATTACCGACATCAAGTCATTTCCGGTTTGGGTGGGCACACGGAACCAGATGCTTGTCAAAGTGGAAACTGATGAAGGCATTTACGGGTGGGGTGAATCTGGCGTGTCGAGCCGGGAACTCGCGGTAAAAGGTGTTGTCGATCACTACAGGGAGTGGCTTATCGGTCGTGACCCGATGCAGCGGGGTGCGCTTTGGCAGGAAATGTACCGCAGCCAGTATTTTGAGGGTGGACGTGTGCTGACCGGTGCAATTTCGGCGATTGATATTGCCCTTTACGACATTGTTGGCAAGAAGCTGGGTGTACCAGTTTACGAACTGCTCGGCGGAAAGCACCGTGAATGGGTGCCGACATTCGCCACCGGGGGCGGAAACACGCCCGAAGAGATGATCGACGTTGCCCAGCGGATAATCGCAGCCGGTTTCGACTGTTTCCGCCTTCATCGCAATTACCTTCCTGAGAAAGAAAATGTTTACGAGCCGCGTGAGGCGATAGCGCTTTCGGCTGAAGGGTTGATTAAGGCACGCGAAGTACTGGGGAACAGACCTGTAATTGGCTATGACTTCCATCACAGGCTATCGGTCGCTGAAGCCGCGTCGTTTTGCCAGATGATGCCAGCGCACACCCTGGATTTCCTCGAAGAACCGATTCGTGATGAGACGCCGGAGGCTTACGAAGTGCTGCGGGGAATGACGCAGGTTCCGTTCGCTATTGGCGAGGAGTTCGCCTCGAAGTGGCAGTTCCTTCCATACATCGAAAAAGGCCTGACCAACTACATCCGAATAGACATTTGCAATGTTGGCGGGCTGACAGAGGCGATGAAGGTGGTTGGCTGGGCCGAGGCGCACTATATCGACCTGATGCCGCACAACCCGCTCGGCCCTATATGTGTAGCGGCTACCGCACACATGGCGATGGCGGCGGCGAATTTCTCGTGGCTCGAAATCCGGGAATCTCCGGGCGAAGAGCTTGATTTCTACTCGAAAGAAATCTTCCCGGTTCAGCCAGAAATAATCCCCGGTCGGGTTACAGTGCTGGACCAGCCGGGGCTTGGCGTAGAGGTAGACGAAGCCTCGCTGACCGAGCCGTTCCGATTCGCCGAAATGCCCCACCTGAAACGCAACGACGGTTCACACACCAACTGGTAACCGCAGCTTGATATGAACACCACAGACATTGACCGGCTTTACGATTTTCTGATCTCGTTCGCCGAAAAAATTCTTCCAGAGCAAAAGAGTTTTCTCCCATACGGCGCTTTCTTGTTGCAGGATGGGTCGGTCCACGGAATCATGGTCGACATCAGCGAATCGGGTGGAGCCCGTGACATCATCGCGGTAATCCGGGACCAACTGAAGGAAAAAGCCAGAAATAACGAAATCTATGCAGCAGGGATATGCACCGACATCAAACTTTCCAGCGAATCGGGAAAAGAAATAACCGAAGCGGTTCACATCGTGCTGGAGGAAGCCGCGGGCGATGCATCTTATATCGATATTCCGTATAGATTTGAGCTGTCTGGAAAATTGACACTTGGAAAGCCGATAGCCGAGCGTGCAAATTCAGTCATCTTTGAATCCGCAAGCCATTCTCACATCGAACAGTTTCCTGAATACGAATAGACAAAAACCAAATGAAAATTACAGATGTAAAGCCGTACGCGGTGTGGGTCGGCCAGCGAAACCAGATGTTGGTCAAAATAGAGACCGACGAGGGTATTTACGGCTGGGGCGAATCCGGGTTTTCCGGGCGTGAACTCGGGGTAAAGGGAATAATCGAACACTATCGCGAGTTTCTTATCGGCAAAGACCCGATGAGTCGTGGTGGGCTTTGGCAGGAGATGTACCGCAGCCAGTACTTCGAAGGCGGGCGCACGCTAACGGCGGCGATATCGGCGATAGACATCGCACTTCACGACATCGTTGGTAAAAAACTCGGGGTTCCCGTTTACGAACTGCTCGGTGGCAAACACCGCCACAGTATTCCAGTGTTTGCCACGACGGCAGGCCCGTACGGCCCCGAGATGATCGAGCAGGCAAAGGAATTCATGGAGCGCGGTATCAACGCCTTCAGGCTTTCACTTGATGGGATGGACATCCAGAGCGGTGGGCTGTTCGAGCCGCGTGAGTCGATCGCAAATTCAGCCGAGTGGCTCATAAAGGCCCGCGAACAACTCGGGAACCAGGCGATTTTGGGAGTCGATTATCACCACAGGTTATCGGTCGCTGAAACCGCCTCGTTCTGCCAGATGATGCCTTCGCACACACTCGATTTTCTCGAAGAGCCGATCCGCGATGAAACGCCGGAGGCTTACGAAGTGCTGCGGACGCTTACCGACGTGCCGTTTGCGATTGGCGAAGAGTTCGCTTCAAAATGGCAGTTCCTGCCCTACATCGAACGAGGCATCACAAATTTCGTCAGGGTGGACATCTGCAACGTGGGCGGCTTCACCGAATCTATGAAGGTCGCTGGCTGGGCCGAAGCTCATTACATCGACCTGATGCCGCACAACCCGCTCGGCCCGATCTGCACCGCGGCGTCGGTGCATTTAGGCGCGGCTGTTCCGAACTTTGCATGGCTCGAAGTGAACATGAATCGGGCGGATAAACCCGACTACGACATCTTCACTGAGCAGGTGATATTTGAAGGAAACGGATACCAGGTTCCAGACAGACCGGGGCTTGGGGTAGATGTGGACGAGAGCAAACTAACTGAGCCGTTCAGGTTCTGGGAAGCCCCGCACCCTCACCGTGCCGACGGTTCACACACCAACTGGTAGCCGCGGTTGACTGTTGTTTTCTGGTCGCCTAACGTGCCCTTACATGCACCTCGAGTTGTTGCCCGAGTGCCGCAAATGCTTCATCAATCACATCCAACTTTGATGCATGAGTTACATCGAGCAGGCGTGCCACCTGATTCTGGCGCCACCCAATCGTGCGAGCGAAGTCTGCTTTCGACATTTTTCGACGCAACATTTCGCCGTGAATAAGCGCCTTGAGCATCAGTTGAGTTGGCAGAACTACCACCGGCTGCCCCGTCATAGCGGGTGTTGCTACCGGTATTGGAGAGCCGTTCCGGATGTTCATAGCAACTCCGGTCGCAATGGCATTAACCGCGTTTGCTAACGCTTCTTCTCTGGTCTGCCCCTGCGCTGTGACATTAGGAAAGTCAGGGGATTCAACAATGAACCAGCCTTCGTCTTTGATGAGGGTAACCGGATACGCCAGCATAACTTCCTTCAATTGTTGTTCAAGTTCAGATTATCTATTTGAGACCCATCGCCTTCAGAACTTTATTCACCACGAATGGAGCGAGTTCTTGCCCTGCACCGTGATCTGGAACTGATGCCGTAATCTTGGGGTCGTCTGGATGAATGGCGATTTTGTGCCCACCAACACCCTCTTCAATTCCACAACCGTTCTTACGCAGAAATCGAAGAAACTCTCGGTGTTTCCAACCTTTTATTTTTATGTTTTGCCGCTTTTTAGCCATACGTTCAATAAACACATCTGTGCCATAAACGCACTTACGGAAAATACATAACTGTACTACAACAATATGGCACTCGGTAACCGGTGTCAATCCGTGAATCACCCACAAAAACGGACCGGCCTGCGAGGGTGTCGAGCGTACCACTTCTTGATAGTGACACACTGTCCTCGCTGGCACTCTTCACTGAGACATACATATAGTTAGCTGCCACGTATCGCCAAGTGGTCTTATCAGATGGGAAAATCCTCGCAGGGTGAACACCCACAAATCGTCCAACGACTCGTTCGAACGGACGATCAAAGTCAATACTGGTTGTTGAAAGAGATTCTAGCCGCCAGTATTTTTGTTACCGCTGTTACATTTGGTGCAGTTGAGGTAACTCGAAAAATACAAAAACAACGAAAGCGAAGCGTAGGTAATGGCTGTTTCGATCGATTTCACTGGAAAGCACGGCGTCGTGTTCGGCGTCGCCAACCAGCGCAGCATTGCATGGGCCATTTCCGAACGACTGGCCGAGGCCGGGGCCGAGTTGGCATTCACCTACCAGAACGAACGACTCAGGGGGCCTGTAGAAAAAGCTACGTCATCGCTGGGCAGCCCACTGCTGATCGAATGTGATGCTACAGAAGACGATCAGGTTCAGGCGGTTTACGACCGCATCATGGGCGAGTGGGGCAAGATTGACTTTGTCGTCCACTGCATCGCGTATGCCGAGCGTGAAGATCTTGGCGGAGATTTCTCGGCTACGAACCGACAGGGGTTCCGAACCGCGCTGGAAGTTAGCGCATACACGCTGATGCCGGTGGTGGGGCGCGCCGCACCTCTGTTTGGCGAATCGGGTGGCTCAATTGTCACGCTCACTTTTGACGCCTCGCAGCGCGTGTACCCCGGCTACAACATCATGGCAACGGCAAAGGCTGCTCTCGAAAACGAGATGCGCCAGCTCGCAGCCGAATTCGGGAACCGAAACATACGGGTGAACGCCATATCGGCCGGCCCGCTGCCAACACTGGCCGCCCGCAGCATTCCCGGATATAGCACCATGACCCGCGCACACCGGGAACGATCGCCTCTGGGCCGCAATATCAAACACACTGAAGTCGCCGACACCGCCCTGTTCTTACTCAGCGACATGGCGAGCGGAATAACCGGCGCCATCATCCCTGTCGATGCCGGATACGGAATCATCGCCCTTTAGTCATGCCAGAAATCACGACCGGCCTTTCCGCAACCAGGCAACTGGTCGTTGAAGGTGCCGTGCTTTACAGCCCGACTGGCCGCCCTGAACATTCCGTGCTGTCCAGCCCCGCGATGATTATGGAGATGGAACTGGCGTCGGTAGAAGCCGTTCGGGGTCATCTGCCAGACGGCGAAACAACTGTTGGATTTCATGTCGATGTAAAGCACATCGCGCCCGCACCTGCCGGAAAACAGGTCGTTACAACGGCAACCCTTATTGAAATCGCTGGAACAAAACTGAAATTCCGGGTCGATACGCGTTACGGCGACACGCTCGTCGGGACCGGGTTCCACCGGCGAATTGTCATTCGGCTTTAGCGGGCGTTGTCTTACACCCCCTGTCACCCTCGGTCCCGGGCAAGTCGGGTGATGTGAGAAAACTGTCGGAGCAGAAATTAGTTTCCGGTAGCCGCTGCTCCACCGCCGGAAACAGCCTCTTCGACTCGGTCTGTTATCAGGGCAAAAGAAATTTCACCCTCGCAGGTCGAGATACCCCCAGCTTCACCACTCCCAGTTCCAGCAAATCCGCATAAAAGCATCTGGCAGTCCGAGTAACGGTTCCGTGTACGGTAATCAGGTGGCGCATGTTGCCAGCGCGCACACCAGATCGATTCACCTCACAGTAATTTCGCTGCCCAAGTTTTGAACCCAATTCAGGAACGCACAGGCCACCGTTCGTCCATTTCGCAGGGAATGCGGGCTTCGCGCGCTGATTCGGGACCAAAGGATGTCGAAAATTCTTCAGCGCTGAACATCTCGCAACTTGCAGCACTCGGGGCGTCGAACCGTTCAACGCCTTTATTCCAGCAACACGCAGCACATACCCTTAGAGCAGAACTCGAAGCCGATGCGGTGCTGATAATCGACTATCTCGATGCGTTCGGTACAAAGGCCATTCGAGGGATATCTGGCTGCGATTCAGCAGTCGTAGGTTCGGAAATCTGGCTCCCCGAATGGCTGACTCCGGTTGACTCAGATGTTCCGGTGTTACTGGTCGATATCGACTCGGCGCGGCTATCGGCAATGACTGCCGTCACTTCGGGAATCGCATACAACTCGGCACTGGCCGTCGCTGTACCGGGAACGACCGGCGCTTCAGGAA
>CAYLWG010000180.1:0-6237 GCA_964387235.1 uncultured Dehalococcoidales bacterium | reverse complement strand
GTAGTCAAGGGCCGGCTCGAAGGCGGCCCGGGTCTTGCCGGTGACGGCGTTGGGTATCTCGTCCAGCCGCCGGCCTACGGCGATTTTGGCGGCCACCCGGGCGATGGGGTAGCCGGTAGCCTTGCTGGCCAGCGCGGAGCTGCGGCTGACCCGGGGGGTGACCTCGATGACGTAGTACATGGGGCCATCGTCGTCGTACCCGGCACCTTTATCGAGTGTTTCTGCAATCATTTTCGATGGACGATATGCCATCTGAACGTTGCAGCCGCCCTTGATATTGAGAGCCGTGATGATGTTGAGCGAGGCGGTGCGGAGCCGCTGGTAGTCCTTGTCGTTGAGTGTCTGGCTGGGTGCTACGACTATCGAATCGCCGGTGTGAACTCCCATCGGATCAAGGTTTTCCATGTTGCAGATGGTGATTACATTGCCTTTGCCATCCCGCATTACCTCGTACTCGATCTCTTTCCAGCCCAGAAGCGACTGTTCGATAAGGACCTGTCCGACCTTGCTGGCTGCGATTCCGCCGGTTGCGATTTTGCGCAGTTCAGGTTCGTTCTGGGCGATGCCGCCGCCGGTTCCACCGAGTGTGTAGGCGGGGCGAACCACAGCCGGGTAGCCGATTTTTTTTGCCGCCTCGACCGCATCTTCAACCGTATCGACGGCGAACGAGGGGAGTACTGGTTCGCCGATCCGTTCGAGCAGGTCGCGGAACAGGTCACGGTCTTCGGCCATTTCAATCGATTTAACCGAGGTGCCGAGTTCTCTGACATTGTATTTTTCTAAAATTCCCTCGTTGTACAGGTCAACGATCAGGTTTAGTCCGGTCTGCCCCCCGAGCGTGCCGAGAATGCCGTCGGGCCGTTCCCGTTCAATGATCCGTTCGAGCACCGGCACGGTCAGTGGCTCTATGTAAATGCGGTCGGCCATGTCCTCGTCGGTCATGATCGTGGCCGGGTTCGAATTGACCAGAACGACTTCGATGCCCTCTTCCCTGAGGGAACGACATGCCTGGGTCCCGGCGTAATCGAACTCTGCGGCCTGTCCGATTACGATCGGACCCGAACCGATTACCAGGACTTTTTTGGGCATGGGCATGTTTTGCTTATCGTCCAGCACGCTCGTCAATCATTTCTCCAGTTCATGTGCCAAAGGCACGTGTAATCTGTCCTCCCTCCCTCACGGGAGGGAGTTAGAGAGTGGGTGAAATCGTGCATCCATACAACCGTCAAGCCTTCGAGCCTTTCCCGACTCGAATCAGGCCAACCTCGACCAGTTCGCGCGCCAGTTGAATGAACGTTTCTGTGAGGTTCGCTTGAGAAAAAGTTCCGTAAACCCAGTCGGAATCATTACTCGGGAGGACAACGCCTTTTTCTTTGATCAACATTCGTCGTGACGGATGACTTAGTTGGATCCGTCCGGTTTCTTCTACCACGTTGGCGCGAGGCAATAACTTGCCATCTTGTACTGCGCCGTTTTTCTTGGTAGCTAAAACCACGGCATAGTCGGCACTCTTTAGATAATTACCAACTTTGCTCCCTGTCGAAAGCGACGCACCTGGTTGATCCTCGACGATTATTGGATCACAACCCAAAGCCCGAATGAACGCTACCAATGAATCCCGTGCACTTGTCCTTCCTCCATGTGCAATAAAAATTCTCGGCGGTTCGGGTTGAGGTTTGCTCTTCTCCGCGTCCGATATTTGCACTCGAGCGTTCAGTTCGGTCAGCAGTTCTTTTGTGATCGCAGTTAGATTTTGAATTCTCGATGCGTGATCTTCTTGGCTTACCTTCGGCGGGTCGCTTGGTGCATCAAACCGATGAACCATGGTCACACTGCTAAACCTCGCTACCTCTTCAACCTGCCCAAGCCAACTCTCGTTGTCCGGGATAACCCTCAACTCACCTTTGAGTCGGCTCACCCAATCTCTGTACTTACCGCCACCAGGCAACCAACTCGGCCCATCGCTTTCAATCTGTTTGAGCAACGTCGTGAATTTGGGAATTGCGATCTCAAATTGCGTCATTGCACATTTACCTCTGCCGCCACTGCCGCAACCCCCGCCCGCACCATCGCCACAAATCTGTCGAACAGATATTCGCTGTCGTGCGGGCCGGGCGACGCCTCAGAGTGGTACTGGATAGTCATAATCGGCAAATCCCTGTGGCGAAGACCCTCGACCGTGTTGTCGTTCAGGTTCACGTGACTCACTTCCAGTTCATCTGGCAGATCTTCGGCATCAACGGCATATCCGTGGTTCTGGGCCGTCACGTAAACCTTCCCCGTTTCGAGGTCTTTCACCGGCTGGTTGCCGCCCCGGTGCCCAAAATGCAGCTTGAACGTGCTCGCCCCAAACGCACGGGCGATCACCTGGTGACCCAGGCAAATGCCCATCATCGGGACTTTTCCGGCAAGTCCTTTTACCGATTCGACCGAACGGTCCAGCAGATCGGGATCGCCCGGACCCGGCGACAACATCACGCCGTCGGGGTTATTAGCCAGAATTTCAGAGGTCGATGCGTCGTCGGGCACAACTACCACATCACAGCCGCGCGCTCTCAGCGAGCGCAAAATGTTCAGCTTCACCCCGTAATCGCTAACAACGATCTTGATCGACTTTCCATCCGCATCTCGCACCGAATTCCCAGCCCCGACATCACGACCCAGTCCACCCTGCTTCGCTCTTCCAAGCAGGTCGTAATAAGCGCGTGACTTCTCGCCAGCATCGCCCTTCCAGGGGTAAGGCTTATCAGTCGAAACAGCTCCAACCACGTCAAACTCGCCGTAACGGGGGGCCTTTGACAGAACATCAAGCGCCGCCGATACATCTTCCCGCGGCGTGATGATGCCCATCATGACACCGGCTGACCGCAGCTTGCGGGTGATCGCACGGGTGTCGACTCCAGAAATTCCTGGAATCCCATTTTTCAACAGATAGTCGTGGACAGTGCCTTCTGAAAGTGGGTGCGACGGCTCCTCGCAGTCCTCGCGAACCACGAAGCCACTCACCTGAACCCGGTTCGATTCGACATCGGCCTCACTTGTGCCGTAATTGCCAATCATGGGGTAGGTCGGCACGAGAATCTGCCCACCATACGATGGGTCGGTAAGCATCTCCTGATAGCCGGTCATCGAGGTATTGAAAACTACCTCGCCGGTCGTCTCCGCCTCCGCACCGAGCCTCTGACCCGCATACATAGAACCGTCTTCAAGCACCAAATACATCGCGCCGCGCACATCGTTCATGCGTTACTCCCGGCGTTGCTTTCGGCGCTGTTTTTGGCGCTGGTCTTCAGATCGAACACGGTCTCTCCCTGGTAAATCGTAGTGACCACTTGCCCTTTTAGTTCAACTCCCGCCAGCGGCGTGTTCACGCTCTTCGATGCGAACACCTCGGGGTCTACAGTCCACTTCCTGCCGGGATCAATCAGGGTAATGTCAGCAGAATAACCCTTCTTGAACGTGCCGAGATCACGCCGCAGAATGGCGGCGGGGCGTTCGGTCAATGACTCGATCAGTCGCCCGATAGAAAGTTTCCCTGAATTGACGACGACGAGGCCGAAGACCGATGCGAAAGCCGTCTCAAGCACGTTGATTCCGTGGGCAGCCTCATCGAAAGTACAGACTTTATCGATGGCCGCATGCGGGGCGTGATCGGTGGCGATGATGTCGATCAACCCCTCGGCCAGCGCGTCGATCAGCGCATCGACATCTGCCCTGCTCCGTAACGGTGGGTTGACCTTCGTATTGGTGTCGTAGCTCGCAAGCCCGATGCGTTCGGGAATCGCGCCTTTTTCGCCGTAAACCCAATTATCGGTGAGAGTCAGGTGGTGCGGTGTGACTTCTGCAGTAACGTTGACCCCGCGCTCTTTCGCGGAACGCAGAGCATTTATCGAGCCAACAGTTGAAATATGTGGGATGTGGAGCCGGGCACCGGTCAGTTCGGCAAGAAGCAGGTCCCGAGTCACCATCGCCGTTTCGGCCTCGGCAGGCACACCGGCAAGGCCCAGCCTCGTGGCAACCGGCCCTGTGTTCATCACGCCACCGGCGCCGATTTTCTTGTCCTCAGCGTGATTGATTATCGGGAGACCGAGATCGACCGAATAGGCCAGTGCCTGCCGCATAAGGTTAGCGTCGGTTACAGGGTGGCCGTCGTCTGAAAAACCGATCGCCCCGTGATCGGCAAGCTCGCCCATAGGCGCAAGTTGCGTTCCTTTTTGACCGACCGAAATGGCACCAATCGGCAACACCCGCACCACTCCGGTACTGGCTGCCCTCCGCAACACGTCATCGATAACGCTGGCCGTATCCTGAACCGGCTCGGTGTTCGGCATGGCGCAAATGGTCGTAAACCCGCCCCGGGCCGCGGCCTGCGTACCCGTTAGAATCGTCTCTTTCCACTCCTGGCCGGGTTCTCTGAGGTGAGTGTGCAGATCAATAAAACCGGGCGAAACGATCAGGCCCCCAGCATCGATCCGTTCGTAGCCTTCCGGTGCGCCGCCTTTTGAATTTTCTGTGACCTCTTCGATTTTGCCGTTTGAAATCAGGACATCCGCGATCCGGTCGATCCCCTGTGCCGGGTCGATCACTCTGCCACCTGTTATTGCCAGCTTATTTCTGGCCGCCAAAAGCGTGTCCTTTTCCTGTTTTTCTGTCCATATTTTCGCCGGGTTCGTAATTATTTTTCATTGCCAGCACCGTTACGTGACGACCTGCTCGGGGCGCACAGGGCGTATAACACCGCCATGCGCACCGCCACACCGTTCCGCACCTGTTCCTCGATAACGCTCTGGGCTCCATGAGCCACATCGCTCGCTATTTCGACACCCTCGTTCATCGGCCCGGGGTGCATCAGCAGCGCACTCTCGTTCGCCATCGCCATTCTCCGGGCGTTGATGCCCCACCGCTCGGAGTATTCACGGAGGCTCGGGATATGACCGGCACTCTGACGTTCCTGCTGAATTCGCAGGGCCATAACCACATCTGCGCCCTCGACAGCCTCATCGACTGTCTTCGCAATTTTCAAACCGGCAAACCCGGATTCCTCTGAAAGCGTCGAACCCGGCTCCCACTCGTCCGGCAGCAGCGTTTTCGGACACGAAACGATCACGTTTGAACCCATTTTCTGGAACGCAACGATGTTGGAACGCGCCACCCGGCTGTAAAGGATGTCGCCGACTATCGCTATTTTCTTGCCTGCCAGATCGTCAACGTGTTTTCTGACGGTGAAGAGGTCGAGCAGCGACTGCGTCGGGTGGGCGTGGGTCCCGTCACCGGCATTCACCACTGCAGCATCGGTGTGGTTCGCAATGAAATACGGGGCGCCTGAATGCGGGTGGCGCACGACCAGGGCATCGATCTGCATCGCCTCGAGCGTCCTGACAGTGTTCAGCAACGATTCACCTTTCGATACGCTGCTGGCAGAGGCCGTGACGTTGATTACGTCTGCACCAAGAATTTTTCCGGCCTGTTCGAACGAAACGCGCGTGCGCGTAGAGTTTTCAAAGAACAATGTGACAATGGTTTTGCCACGGAGCGCGGGTGTTTTGCGAATGTCACGGCCTGCTATTTCGAGCATGCCTTCGGCACTGTTGAGCAGCCCATCGATTTCCGATCGCGCTAGATCGTCGAGATCGAGAAGGTGATGGCGCGGCCGTGCCATCATGTCGGCCTGATTTTGCGAAACGACCGTCCTGCCTGTGGTTGCTAATGTCCTTTCCATTAGTTTTCACGTCCGAGAACCACAGCGTCTTCGCCGTCGATTTCCATAATCCGCACCTGCACTCGCTCGCCTCTTGCGGTCGGGATGTTTTTGCCAACAAAGTCGGGGCGTATCGGAAGTTCGCGGTGCCCGCGGTCGACCAGTACTGCAAGTTGGATTCGCTTGGCCCGGCCAAAATCCAGCAGGGCCTCCATGGCGGCGCGCACGGTTCGGCCGGTGTACAGCACATCGTCTACGATCACGACCGGGCGATCTGTGACTTCTGTTGGAATTTCTGACGGCAAAAGTGGCTGGCCTGATGCCCTGTCGGGGTCGTCTCGCCACAGCCGTGGGTCGAGCGAGCCGACTGCGGGCGCGAATTTTTCGAATCTTTCGATATTTTCGGCAAGACGCTGGGCCAGATGTACTCCGCGGGTTTGAATGCCAACCAAAACGAGGTCACGCGCGCCACGGTTTTGTTCAAGAATCTCGTGAGAAATTCTTGCTAACGCCCTTCTGATGTCGTCCGCTGTCAGCAG
>CAYLWG010000179.1:0-6241 GCA_964387235.1 uncultured Dehalococcoidales bacterium | reverse complement strand
CATCGCCGATATCTTCGACAATGCCTGCAAGAGTCTGATCGGGTAAGGCATCGAGTACTACTGCCACGGTGTCTCCGATTCTCAACGAGAGAACGTCGATCTCGTCTACAGTTGCGCTAACCGTCACCACGTTCAGATCAACGATATCGAGAATGGCTGAGTTTCTGTTGACCGGGTCGCCGACCGAAACGGAAATCGATGTAATTACCCCGTCGAACGGCGCAACCAACTGGGTGCCCGCCAGTTCATCTTTTGCAAGATCAAGCTCGGCTTTGGCCCTGTTAACGGCGGCTGTTGCGAGTTTGACCTGGAGAGGGTCAAGGGCCGCAAACACGTCTGGATCCTGTGAAATCCCGTCGGCTGTTGGTGCAACCAAACCGGCCTGCGTCAGGTTGTCCAGTGCGCTAGCAAGCCCGGCTCGTGCCTGGTTCACCGTGGTAGAGGCCAGTATGACCTGAAGTTGATCGAGATCGTCGATCTCACTGAGTGTCGCCTGCGTTTCCTTTTCACGCTCGACAGCCTCATCAAGTGCGGCGGCGAGCGCGGCAATGTCAGTGCTATTTGTGGTGTCGAGAATGTCATCAGCCGCCGATTCCACAACATCCCGCGCGGCATCGACAAGTTTCTGTTGAGTTGTCGCTGCTGTTGTGGCGACCTTTACCGCTTCGTCAAGGGTTTCTTTTTCTGTGACTCGAATATCCCATGAATCATCGATCTCGACTCTGGGGCAGCGGGCCAGGTCCGAAGTTGAATCGCAGCCGATCAAGATGGCGTAGGGGGTCAGGTGGGTCCATACCCACACTACCGATTCACTCCAGGGGGTGTCGGGGTCGTCCTGTGGGCTATCCACGAGAACGACGGACTCGGCAAAAATTTCATCGACTGTGGTGTTCCATTTTTCAAAAAGAGTGGAAGGAGACATCGCCCTGTCGTCTTCCGTAACCACGCTGCCGAACCAGGCAGTTATCAGGCCCGCGTAGTCGTTAGCGGCCTCGTCGTACGATTCTTGAACATCCGATACTTTATCGGCCTCTAACCTGGCGTTGTCGTCCGCAGCTTCCAGCGCATCGGCCAGTGCTTCGTTGGCATCGGCCAACACCATTTTCGCATCGACCGTCGCCGGGCTGTCGGAACCGCCCTCGCCGGTGAATCTGGCAAGGGCATCTGCCGCCGCCGCCGTGGCAACGCGTGCTTTGGCGAGATTCGAAACGGCTGTTGCGCGCTCGAGATCGGTGGTCCCGCTCAATAGCTCTGCAAGGCTGTCGTTGGCGTTGTCCAGATCGACCTCGGCCTTTGCTACCGCCGATTCGAGCGCGGCCCGTTCGATATCGGATACACCAGAAAGCAACTCCGCCAGCGCGTCGCCCGCGTTCTCAAGTTCTATCTCAGCCGAGGCGAGCGCCGATTCGAGTCCGGCGACCGTAACGCCATCGAGCACGATAAGGGGCAGCCCGGCTGTCACGGAATCGCCCTCTTCGACCAGGAGTTCGCCCACATTGCCCGAAATGTCAAAGCGCATGCTCTCTATTTCGGGAAACTCAACAGATCCAGAGGCGCTCACCTCATCGAGTAACGTTCCGCGCTGAACCGTGATGGCCCGCCGGGTATCATCCGTTTCGTTCTGGTTCAGCAGGAACTCCTGCGTCCCAAAATACGCCCCGACCGCGATAACTGTTGCGACAACCAAAAACACGCTAATTTTCGTTAGCGGCAACCTGATGAGCCGATTTTGTGCCGAACCGTTCTGGCTCTGCATTGGGTTTTGGCCGATGTTCTGCTCTGATGAAGGTGATTCCACCATGTTCTCCCCGAAAAATAAATGAATTACGTGAATTGCCGTGAAATAAGAAGCATTTTGGAATGAACGGGCGCTACATCAGGTTCGACCGCCAGGTAGCAACACCGTGAACGTTGTGCCTTCACCGGGACTACTGGCGACCGTCACAGTGCCGCCATGCGCTTCCACCAGTCGCTTTACGATTGTTAACCCAAGGCCCGCACCACCTGTCATCCTGTTTCTGCTTGGATCGGCTCGATAGAACTGATCGAATATTCGCGGGAGATCGTCGCTGGAAATACCTGAGCCGGTATCTGATACCGACATCTTCAACCCCTCGGCCGAATCCGAGATGTCCACAACCACGCTTCCGTCTTTTAGTGTGTGAATTAGCGCGTTTTCAATGAGATTTGTCACGATCTGGCGCAGTCTGGTTTCATCAAATTCAATCAGAGGGTCGGTTCCTGCCTTTGAAACGCTCAACGCCACACCCTGCTCGCGGGCACGCTGTGCGAAATTCGATACTGCATCTTCAATTACCCGGATAGGCGAATCGAAAGATTTGTTCAGAACCAACGCCCCGGCATCGGCAATTGCCACTATCCGGAGATCCTCGACAAGATTGGCTAGGTGGACCGTCTGGGAATGGAGCGTTTCGATAGTGTCTTCGTTGGGTTCTACAACCCCGTCTTTTATTGCTTCCAAATAGCCCTGAATATTGGTCAGCGGTGTGCGAAGTTCATGGGCCACATCGGCAGTTAGCTGCCGACTCTGCTCCCTCGCCAGCTCAAGATCACTTGCCATCGTGTTGAACGTTTTGGCGAGTTCACCGATATCGTCACTACCGGATTCTGGAACCCGATGGCTCAAATCGCCTGTGCCAAGACGGCTTGCGGCGGCTGTGAGCCCTCGAATGGGGGCGAGTGCCTGTTGGGTAAACAGTGTCACGATCAATAGCCCGGCAAGCCCGCTGGCAATACCCGCTACGAGAAGTGACTGCTGGAACGACGATTGCAAGTTGCTCAGTGGCGGATCGACATATTCAAGTACTTCCGCAACCAGTTCGCTGGTGGTCGGAGACGGGGTCTGCACAAGCCCGAGTTGTGCCGGCTCGGGAGGTAGTTGGTCGGGTCGTGTTTGCAGAATTCCAGTTTCACCGCCTCGCAGATGCCTGAAAGGCGAAGGGAAAACGTTCCTCATCGAAAGTGGGCGTTCATTACGATCCGGACGTTCATCGACCAGCAGGTATCCGATCAATTGACCGTTCACGACTATCGGACGCCTTGTAAACCGAGTGGGCTGGGTGAACCGGTCGCTTAGTGTTTCGAACAGTCCCTGGGCGTTAAGCACCATCTGGTGGGAATCGGCGACTATACGCCCCGATTTGTCTTCAAGCACTACGCGCCATCCGTACAGATTCCCAACCTGCTGGATGGCGTACTGAACCTCATCCCAGTCCTGGTTCACCTCGAACGTATCGCGCACAAGCCGTTCAGCGCGCCCTGCGCGTGCGAGTTCAATCTCTGCGGCGAACCGTTCGGTCTCAATACGCGTCGCGTATGCCGAGTAAAAGCTGACACTCGCAAGTGAAAGGGCAAGCACGATGGCGAATCCGAGAGTGAGCCTTCCCTGAAGACTGGTTACCCAGCTAAACATTGAACCTGTACCCAACTCCATACATGGTTTTCAGGTGTTGTCTGTCGGGATCCGCAGCTTCCAGCTTTTTCCTGAGGTTAGAAACATGGGTATCGACGGTGCGATCGTATCCTGAGAAGTCGTACCCGAATACGTTTTCGATGATCTGATCTCTTGAAACCGTGCGACCCCGACCTTCTATGAAGTAAGCCAGCAGCCGAAATTCGGTCGGCGTCAACTCTAATTCGCTGCCCCGAACAGTTGCTGATCTGCGGTCGAGGTCAACAACGACTTCGTCAGCGGTCAACATGTGCCCGGTCTCATCGCGTTTCTGTGCTTCCCGCTGAGTCCGACGGAGGACCGCGTTTACACGCGCCACAAGTTCTCGTGGGCTGAAGGGTTTTGAAACATAGTCATCAGCTCCGAGGTCGAGCCCGGTCAAACGGTCGGCTTCTTCAACGCGCGCAGTAACCATGATGATCGGAACATCGGACTCTTTGCGGAGATTTTTGCAAACCTCAATCCCATCCATTCCCGGCAAGTTCAAATCGAGCAGCACGATGTCTGGCGATTCCTCAAGTGCCATTTTCAGACCGTCGATCCCGTTCTGTGCTTCAAGCACCCTGTATCCGGCCTGTGCCAGATATAGCCGGATCAACTGCAAAACTGCCCTGTCATCTTCAACTACGAGGGCTGTTTTTTCTATTTGTTGTTCGTGTATGACCATTTCAGGAATGATATGCCGTTCGTTAGCCAGCAATTAAACCGGGGTGTGCTAGAGCACGACCGCGCTACGAGCAACGGAAATTGTCCTACATAATTTGTAATCAATTGATGTCAAGACATTGTGGGGATATACCGAGATTTGACTGAATGGGCCAAAAGTTCTGAATCCAGTGAGTAGTCGCCACCAACAGCGTTGCGGAAATCCCGCAATGATGATTACGCAATCACATGTTGTCGGTGTGAATGAGGTGGGGCTAACTTTGGATTAACGAACGTTTGTGGAAAATACTGCTGCCCGCTGAGTTGAAAGGACCGTGTTCGCATGGCCGATGAGAGGATCCTCGTAGTGGACGACGCTCCGGATATTCTGGATGCGTTGGTAATCACCCTCAACGATTCGGGCTTTGAAACCCTGGGAGCGTCGGACGGAAGAGCTGCATTAAGGGCGTTTTACGAGTTTCAACCACAGTTGGTTGTGCTCGATCTTGTGATGCCGATGATGAGCGGTGTCGAGGTCTGCCGACAAATCCGTGCAATGTCCGATGTCCCGGTTGTGTTCCTTAGCGGTGTTGAAGATATCGACCAGAAGGTAGAGGCACTCCGGGCTGGCGGCGATGATTTTATCGTGAAGGGCGGTAGCTTCAACGAACTGCTCGCCAGAATCGAATCGAACCTCCGCAGGGCAGTTTCCAGCATCCCCACTCCGATAAATGATCGGTTCCAGGACGGGTTCCTTGATATCAATTTCATCACAAGTGAAGTGACCGTGCATGGTGTTCATATCGACCTGACGCCTATCGAGTACAGGATTCTTACCGAGCTTGTAACTCACATCGGCTCACCGGTGCCTCCAACCGACCTGCTTGAACGGGTATGGGGCCCCGACTACGAGACTGAGAACCTGGTCAAGTGGCACATGTCCCGATTGCGTAAAAAACTCGGTGACAACGACCCCACGAGTAAGTTAATCGTGACAAGGCGTGGCTTCGGATATGTCTACAACAGTCCTGCACAGAATTTGGGAATGAAAGCCGCGTAATCGCGGTTTTTGGAAGGTGATATGCTCGACCCTCGATTTCAAGAAGTACTCGAATTTATCGACGAGTTAGATGGGGATGGAAATCCCACGACTCGGGCGAAAATAGCGCTGAAAATCAAGGCCTATGGTCAGGATGTCGCAGAACTAAAGAGCGGACTCCTGGTATTCGAAGAGGAAGCTGGCGAACTGCTTGCGACAGTGGCCGCACTCGAAACTGCTCTTGAAGAGCAGACCGGGATGAGGACGGCGTTAGTTTCTAAGGCCCAGGACGCCGCCGTAGCAGCCGCAATGTCGGGCAGTGGTGGTGCCCGTCTTCGAAAACTTGCCGGAGATACAAGGGCACGTATTGTTGAGTTCGAAAAAGACTTTGACGAAGATACAGCCCGATTGGCGTCATCCAGACTTTCACTTGAGGCCAAACAGCGGTCCATAAGGGATCAACGTGGCAGTGTTGTCCGACGCCTGAACACCATGAGCTCGCTGGCCGAACGCGCAGGGGTGGAGTTCGGCAAGGAAATGTTTGAACAGCCCTCTCGCCCCCAGCAGCCTCAACAGCGATCGCCCCAGATGATCGCCCCCCGAGTTGCCCGAAGGCGTCCACGCCGCGTCAGGGTACGACGCCGAAGAGCTTCTTAGCACCGGGCGTTCGAGGCGAACTTGGTCGCGCATATGCTGCTCAGCGGGGCACGCCAGGGCATCTTAATCTTGCCGACACCTATGCTCGGGTCTGCCCCGCGGAGCTCGCGCCAGTGCCCAAGTTCTACGCCCGGCACTAACTTAGCCCCGCGGAGCTTGCGCTGCTTCGCCCAAGTGTGGCCTCGGCACGCCCGGCGATGCTCTGGTGTTCCCCGCGGAGCTTGCGCTGTTTCGCCCAAGTGCGGCCTCGGCACGCCCGGCGATGCTCTGGTGTTCCCCGCGGAGCTTGCGCTGTTTCGCCCAAGTGCGGCCTCGGCACGCCCGGCGATGCTCTGGTGTTCCCCGCGGAGCTTGCGCTGTTTCGCCCAAGTGCGGCCTCGGCACGCCCGGCGATGCTCTGGTGTTCCCCGCGGAGCTTGCGCTGTTTC
>CAYLWG010000178.1:0-6318 GCA_964387235.1 uncultured Dehalococcoidales bacterium | reverse complement strand
GTGTGCTCTTCCGATCTTGAGACTGTTCTCACCGAGTACTCGCACAAATACACGTTAGATTCGTTCGGCCAGTTGGCAGCAGGTGCTGGTCTGGCGGTGAAGAATATCTGGGCCGACGCGAACAACATGTTCGCCGTGCTGTATCTGGAACGAGCGTAGATTAGTTTCCTATGAGGCGACACGGCATCCGGCGCATCAGCGACATGCCGGAGTCAGCCCCTTATTCGGCAAGCGCCGCTTTGAGAGCTGGCATCAGGTTTCCGCGCCGCCCGGTTCCGACTCGTTTCAGACCGAGCCAACCAGCCATCAGACGCAGCTCGTTCGCCAGGTTTAAAGCCACGTATTCCCTGTCAGGGCCATCTTCGACAAATGCGCCTTTTACCCTGAGTACGCCCGCGCCCCGTTCTGCCTTCAGATCCACCCGGGCAACCAGGTTTTCGTCCAGCACGAACGGGTATACGTAGTAGCCGTACTGCCGCTTTTTTTCTGGAACATAAATTTCGATTCGGTAAAAGAAATCGAACAACCTTTCGATACGATCTCGGTTCCATACCAGAGGGTCGAACGGAGTTAGCAGCGCACGGGCGGATGTCGGCCGGGTCGATTCGATATCGACCGGAGCAAACACATCGTGATCCCCCGGCCAGCCTTCGACGCTCACACGTTGCACAGCCCCTTCTTCAACAAGTTCACCGAGCCGCACTTTCGCATCGGCCAACTTAATGCGGTAGTAGTCGGCAAGGTCGGACACCGTCCCAACTCCGTGTGCCTTTACAGCGATGCGCATCATTTCTCGGTGCGATTCTTCGACCGACGGAGTGGCCCCGTTCAGGTGTTCGCCCGGAATCACACGTTCAGTTAGGTCGTAGTACCGTGTGAAGTTTTTCCGATTGGCAACCGACAAGTTACCGGCTGCGAAGTGCCATTCCATCGCGATTTTTCCTGTTGTGTAGCCCCACCACGGGTCACGCCTCTTGCCGGCATTGTCAAGATCGGATGCCGTCATGGCACCGTGCTTCCGAACCTGATCGAGTGCTTTATTAAGAAAACCCGGCTGTTTTTCGACTAATTCGGCAACGCGGCGACCGGGGAGATTCCCAGACATTCGCTGACGAAACAGGCGATGATGCTCGACCGGCACGAATGAAGCAACGTGCGCCCATGTTTCGAAAACCGATTTCTCTTCATAGACCAGCCGGTCGAGCAGCTGCATTTCGTAATTCCCAAGACGCGAGAACAGCGGCATGTAGTGCGACCTGACACATACGTTTACAGAATCGATCTGCAACAGTCCCATAGCCCGAATCGATCTGCCCACATCCTCGATCGTGACCGCCGCGCCAGCATGATTTTCAGCAGAACGCCCGGCGGCCAGCCCCTGTGCGCGTATGGCAATTCGCCTGGCGTCCTGTTTCGAGAGAGATAGCGTCAAATAAGGCTCCACATGGATCGTAATTCAGACCATCGGCCACGGCACGTTGGAATCGGGATCAAGCACAGGGTAGCGGCCCGAATCGATCATCTCCCCGCCCCGTGTCACAAGATCTTTGATTTCTGATTGCTCCAACAACTCGCCCAAGAGTCCGGCCAGTTTGCTTTCAGGCTCCAGATTTCTGACAAGCGATTCGACGTCGCCCAGCAATTTGTTCGAGTATTTCGTCCCATTAAATTCGAACATCACCGTCCGGCGACGTGCCAACTGGTTGAAAGTGAGTCCGTGGTCTATCGCCCAGAGTCGACCGTCTTGGGCCACAATGCACGAACCACCCTTACGATCAGCGTTGTGCACCAGTGCATCGAACATCGCTATGTCCCTGAAATCGTCCAGCCGGTTTTCTCGGAGCGTGAAAAAGTTTTCTGGCGCCCCGGAGTTTTCGGAGGCATCAACAAAAAATTGCACGCTACCCTCACCATGAGGCCCATCCCTTATCACCGTCGGTGGTATTTTCGGCCAACCCAACTCTTTCGACACAAGGTATGCTGCCCGCTCGCGGAAGTGGAGCGTGCCTTCGGGAAAGTCACGTAGCGGGCGCTCTCCGGCCCGGGGCTTGTAAATGGCGTAGAACGACGCCTTTTCAGGGACTTCGTCACGGCCTTCAGGGATCTCGTCGCCTTTTTCAGAATCATCACCGCTCTCTTCCGGTGGCAGGTATTTCTCGGGGTCGGTCAGGCGTATCACGAATACGTAATTTGAACCGCCAGGGTGGAGGCCAATTCCAGTGATGGGCCAGCCGGCGAGCCGTTCCAGCAGGACGCGTTCATCAGGCATATTCGTGTTGAGATCGCTGCCTGTGTCTGGATCCGGCACACGCATCACGTTCGGTCGTTACCCGGCGGATCCTCTACCGGGTTGTAGCCGTTCACTTTTACGCAAAAGTGGCTTTCTCCCGGCGTGAGCGGAGCCTCGCAAAGCCGACACGGTTTACGGCCTGCCGCCACGATTTCTATCGATCGGTCTGCCATTGTTTCAGCCTGCTCGCGACTGAAACTCAGGGTAACCTCCGCTATTTGGCCATCGCCCGAATCCCCTGAGTTTTCAGCGGGAATATCGCGTGCGATCAGCGTAAATACGCCTGAGGCCGGGTCGTGTTGAAGCGACATATCGCCTATCTTGAACTCAACGTGTACAGGCACCGGCGAGTCGAGCGGGGGTATATCGAACGGGGCAGGATCTGGTGGTGTTTCGCGGGTGATCAGAAATTGCTTGATCGAAATTCCGACCTGGAAAAGTTGTTCTTTTTCCATCCATATCACTGCCTCGCCGCGCTCGCTACGGGCAGTGATGTTGAACGTCCGCTGGCCCGGATCGCCTATCGCCTCGCACTGTATAAAATCGACCAGGCCGATGTTGTGACGCTCAGATTCGCTCAAACAGCGCTCCATTTGTAAGTGCGGGGCGAACAGGAACCAAAGTGATACGAATTACTGGCTCATTTTGACATGGCACGGGCCATCGCGCTAATCGAGCGCATTGCTGTGGCTTACGATTGGCATTATTCCGTGAATCTGGCTGTGAATCCGGCCGCCTGTACGTAAAGTGTTAGCATTGGGCATTAAGGCGAAGCGGGGTCTGGATTTTAGCTCTGGACTCTGCGAGATGGAGACGACTAGGTCGGTCTGAACGGTGAAGCGAGCCCGGTATGGTGAGAGCGGGTATCTGGACACCGACTGAAAATCACTCCTGAGCCATTGTCCGAAAGTGAGTCCGACTCTACAAGAGTTTCACGAGTAGGAGCAATCGGGTTCGTGTTCCGTTACCAGGCACGAGGGCGTAATTATTGTGCCCTGAATTGAGCGGTCAGTTACGGAAATGCACGTTCGCCGAGCGCATGAGCGCATGAGCGCCGAAAGCATAGGCACCGAAAGTACGGGCGCCAAAAGTATGGGCGAACGACGACGATGTACTGGCAACCAGGGTGGTACCGCGAGTCATTTTGGCCCGTCCCTTTTTTGGGATGGGTTTTTTTGTGCCACAAAAATAAGCCTCGCTGAAGCGCACATGCCGTTTCGGGGCTGCACAGGGGAGTTTTAGCAGGTCATGGAAAACAAGGTCGAGCTTTACGACACGACACTTCGAGATGGTACTCAGCAGGAAGGAATCTCCCTTTCTGTCGAAGACAAACTCGCCATTACCGAACGCCTCGACCAACTCGGCATCGACGTGATCGAAGGCGGGTTTGCCGGTGCGAACCCCAAGGACGACGAGTACTTCCGCCGTGTCCAGTCGCTCGATCTCAAGCACGCCCAGATCGCAGCTTTTGGCAACACCCGTCGGGCCAATGCAGATGCCGAATCGGATCTCACGCTAAAGGCTCTGCTCGATACCAATGCTCCGATTCTGACTCTCGTCGGCAAGTCGTCGGAATACCAGGTCAGAGTGGTTCTCGGGACATCGCTCGAAGAAAACATCGCTATGATCGCCGATTCGGTGCGCTATCTGAAAGCCAAAGGACGACGGGTATTTTTCGATGCCGAGCACTTTTTCGATGGCTACAAGCTCGATCCTGACTACGCCTTGCAAACCCTGAGGGTTGCGATGGATGCCGGGGCCGACCGACTCGTACTGTGCGACACCAACGGAGGTACGCTGCCAACAGAAATCGCCCAGATAGTGAGCGAGGTGAAAATATCGCTCGGCGAAGAAGCTGTTCTCGGGATTCACTCCCACAACGACACCGATACAGCCGTCGCTTCGGCAATCGCAGGAATTCAGGCCGGGGCAACACAGGTCCAGGGTTGTATCAATGGTTATGGCGAACGCACCGGCAACGCCAACATGATTAGCATCATCGGAAACCTGAAACTGAAGATGGGTATTCAGGTTATTTCTGACGAGCAGTTAGCCACACTGACCGAGGTATCGAACTTCGTTTCGGAACGGGTCAACCGGCGTCCATTCCCGTTCCAGCCTTTCGTTGGGTCGAGCGCGTTCACCCACAAAGGTGGGCTGCACGCGGCCGCAACCGCGAAATCGGTACAGGCCTACCAGCACATCGAACCGTCCGTCGTTGGGAATGCCAATGACGTGGTCGTATCTGAACTCTCTGGCCGCAGCAACGTCCTACGACGAATACGCGACATGGGCCTCGATTCCGAACTTGATGATTCAGACGCGAGGCGGATCGTTCAGCACGTCAAAGACCAGGAAGCAAGGGGCTTTTCTTACGAGGGCGCACACGCCTCGTTCGATCTGGTACTCCGCCGGGCTCTCCCGAACTACGAGGCCCCGTACGAACTTGTCGACTTCATGGTCATAGTCGAAAACAGGCGCAGGTCATCGTTCGGCACAGGGTGGCGCAAGGACGGCGTCGAACACCCGATGCTTTCGGAGGCCACGGTAAAGGTGCGGATTGGCGATGAGATACAACACACGGCAGCAGAAGGCGATGGGCCCGTCGGGGCTCTCGACCAGGCTTTACGCAAGGCTCTCATCAACGCATACCCGGAGCTGAGTGCGGTGCGCCTCACCGACTATAAGGTGAGAGTGGTGAACGAGGGTGCCGGTACGGCCGCGGTGGTGAGGGTGGTTATCGAATCGGCTGATGATCGTGATGTCTGGCAAACCGTCGGAGCTTCACAGAACATCATGGAGGCGAGTTGGCTGGCACTTACCGACAGCTTCGAGTGGTGGCTGCTGAAGAACAAAGCGGAGCGCAACGGGTAGGCGAAGCGGCAGGCAGAGCTTGTCGATATCATGCCGAACCTGGTTGTCACACTGAACCTGATATTTTCATGCTGAAATGTGCCGCCAGCGCACTGAACCTGGTGTTGTGATGCGGAACATAACTTCGCCACGCTGAACCCGGCGTTGTCACACTGAACTTGGCTTCGTAGCGCGGAATCCCGGCGTTGTCATGCTGAACTTGGCTTCGTAGCGCGGAATCCCGGCGTTGTCATGCTGAACTTGATTCAGCATCTCTCTGGCGAGCCACTGCTATCAATGTGAACAACGACGCTGTATCTGAAATCCACCTCGGTTCAAACCGCATCCGAGGGAGGTTCTGAATCAAGTTCAGAATGACATCAGCAGGGCTATATGATTTCTGATCGGCATCGAATTCACGTTCTTCATTCGGAAAATTTTGTCGGATTCATCTCTTTAACCGAACAGCAGACCACAACATCGTTCGGGATCATCTTCGATTGCCTGCGCAAACAAATCGGCCAGCACAGGCCGCGACATTCTTATCGACAACGGCTTCAATGTATAAGACCTTCCCCTACACCTGGACGCCGGACAGCGCGATTATAGGTTCGGCGCACGCTTCGCTTCCCGAAATAAAATCCGCATCTTCGATTTCGGAGCAAGATCCCAGACTATAGTTGCCCAAATACCACATGCCCGAATACCCACATGCCCGAATCGAAAAAATTAAACTAGATGAATGAAGAAGCCATAAAACAATCGGCTGGAATTCTCGCCCTGACGCGAGTCCGTAATCACAAGATCGACGAGCTACCAGACGAGTACCGCCCTGCCGATGAAGCAGAGGCCTACAGGGTGCAGGAACAACTGCATTCGTTGTTGGACGAGGCCGGTTTCGGGAAACGGGTCGGCTACAAAATCGGCTGCACAACCCCGGTGATGCAGAAGTTTCTGGGCATCGCCAACCCCTGCGCCGGTGGTGTATTCAACACCTCGACCAACTATGTTGCGACGACCGTCGAGTTCGCAAAATACTCTCATCCCGGTGTCGAGTGTGAAATCGCAGCATTTATCGGCACCGACCTCATTCCGGATGGACAACCATTTACCCGTGAATCGGTTGAACCCGCCGTGCAGGCGTTGTTCGGTGCGATAGAGATAGTCGATGACCG
>CAYLWG010000177.1:0-6340 GCA_964387235.1 uncultured Dehalococcoidales bacterium | reverse complement strand
GCAGTGTTTCGGAAACTCTTGACACCGTTCGACTTGCGCAGACGGCAGGTTTCGGTGTTGTTATCAGTCATCGTTCAGGAGAGACTGAAGATACTTCCATAGCTGATCTTGCGGTTGGCACGGGAGCCGGACAGATCAAGACTGGCGCACCGGCACGTAGCGACCGGGTCGCAAAATACAACCGGCTGATGCGTATCGAACAGCTTCTTGGAAATCGGGCACAATACGCAGGCAGACGAGTCCTGCCGAGCTGACAAATTGCGATAGGAACGCCTGGCGACCAGGACAGGCCGCTACGAGATACTACGAAAAGCCCATAGTCTGAGAACGTCCAGGAACGTCTGAATACAAGGAACAAAACATGGCAAAGACGAAGGTTGGAATTAACGGGTTCGGGCGCATTGGGCGGCAGGTGTTCCGCACTATTTCAGAACGACACCCCGACACGCTCGAAGTGGTTGCAGTCAACGATCTCGGCGATGCAGCGACCAACGCGCACCTGTTCAAGTTTGACTCGACCTATGGCCGTTACCCCGGCACGGTCGAGGCGGTAGACGGCGCTCTGAAAATCGACGGGCGGGATGTTACATCGTTCTCAGAGCGCGACCCTTCGGCTATCAAGTGGGGCGATGAGGGCGTCGATATTGTTATTGAGTCAACCGGTTTTTTCACCGACGCAACGAAGGCCGCAGGTCACCTTGAAGGTGGTGCGAAGAAAGTAATTATTTCGGCTCCCGCCAAGAACGAGGACCTGACGATCGTGCTGGGTGTGAACGACGATATGTACGACCCGGCTGTTCACAACGTGGTGTCGAACGCATCCTGTACAACCAACTGCGTGGCCCCGATGGCCAAAGTACTGCAGGATAGTTTTGGCATCGAAAAAGCCCTGATGTCGACGATCCATGCCTATACGAACGACCAGAAGATACTCGACCAGGTTCACAGCGACCTTCGCCGGGCGCGGGCTGCTGCCAACAGCATTATTCCGACGACGACCGGTGCAGCAAAGGCCGTGACGCTGGTGATTCCGGAACTTGCAGGCAAGATCGACGGGATGGCTTACCGGGTGCCGGTTATTTCGGGTTCGGTTACCGATCTGACGGTGATACTTACCGGCAAGGCTTCGCTCGCCGACGTGAACGCAGCTTACCGGGAGGCTTCGATGAAGAGTCTTCACGGGATTCTCGGCTATTCCGATGAGCCGCTGGTTTCGGTTGATTACATCGGCAACCCGAACTCCTGCACCATCGATTCGCTGGCAACTTCCGCAGTTGGCGATGGTTTCGTAAAAGTCGTCGGCTGGTACGACAACGAATGGGGCTATTCCTGCCGCACCGCCGATCTCGCCAACTTCATGGTCGAAAAGGGCCTGTAGGGGTCACCTGTACGCGTGTACGTAAAGCCCTGAGAGCCATCGACTTCGTTGGTTGAACCTGCATCCGTTCCTGCTCCATCGCGTGCCGTGCGCTCCTGTGCGGGGACTGCACGCGATATGATTCCGCTGTACCGCATTTGAAATGGCATGGTGATGTGCCAGGCGGCTGGTGTTGACTCGGAGGGGCTGTGGCGTCAACCGGCCAGAAGAATGATGCAGTGGATGTCACGGGAAGCGAATCCGGTTTCGCCTCCCGAAGAAACGCGCCAGAAAAATCCCCTCTGATCGGTCGCTCAGACGAATTGAATATCCTGAACGATGCGCTCAAACGCGTAGTGGCGGGCTCGGGGCAAGTCATCGCTATCTCTGGCGAGCCGGGCATCGGCAAAACATTCCTCCTGAATCACCTGCAGCAAGAGGCTCGAAAGCGGAAGATCAGAGTGGTCAGCGCCACCTGCACTAGCCTGCCGGGTGCGCCGCCGCTGTGGCCTTGGCGAGAAATCTTTTCTCAGCTCGAAAGCACAGAATCTGCCGTCGAATCTACAGACCAGCTTCTGGCTGACATCAGCGATGCGTATGGAGCCGAAAACCACGATTCCCGCCGTTTCAAGCTTTTCTCCGGGGTAGTTCGGGAGCTTCGAAGAGCCGCCGCAGACACCCCATTATTGATCTGCATCGACGATATGCACTGGGCCGACTCCACATCCCGGGATCTTTTTGCATTCGTCGCGGCACAGCTATCGCGTAATGCGGTACTGATGACGACTTGCCTTAGAAGTGCTGAAACCGAAGAACGATCTGAATCCAGGGCAATGCTCTCGTCTCTCGGCCGTCTTGGTAATTTCACTCGCGTTACACCGAAATTGCTCGATGACGACGAGGTCAGGGAACTGGTGGAGCGCCTGGTCGGACACACGGTCTCCCTTGCTGCCATCGGCTTGATCGCCGGTCGGTCACGTGGAGTTCCTTTCTTCGTCCGCGAACTTTCTCATCAGGTCGACGCGCGGGGGCAAAGTCTGCGGGGCGAGCTGCCGGAAGGCATTATTGGCCTGATCGGTTCGCGTATTGACGGGCTCAGTGCAGAAACCCTGGAAGCACTACAGGCCGCCGCCATCATCGGCCACTCGTTCACTCTCGATGGCGTCATCAACGTTCTCAACCGCACCGAACGGGTCGACTCCGTCAGCACGTCGCCCTCATCAATCCTCCCGCTGATCGATGAGGCGGCGGTTGCTGGAATAGTCAGAGCGGCGACCGAAACTTCCGGTTCGTTTGAATTTACGCACCCGCTTTATTCGGAGGTTATTCGCGACCGGTTGCCATCTGGTACCAGGGCAGGAATGCACGCGGCCGCGGCTGACTGGCTGGAGTACAAGTACGCGGCCGGTGCGTCGAGGCATGCCGGTGAACTCGCATGGCATTTCAAAAGTGCCTCGCCTATTTTGGGCGTGGAGAAAATGGTGCATTACTCGCTCATCGCCGGGCAGAGCGCGTTGCGGTCGTTCGCCTGGACCGAAGCCCTCGAGCTCTTCGAAAATGTGCGCAGTGCGGTCGAATCTGACCCGGAGTGTATAGAACTCGCCCAGGCATGGCTTGGGATTGCGCGGGCCCGGATGACCTACGAAAGCTGGTGGGGAAGTTCGCTGAGATCGGACGATATTGAAGCGGGTCTCGCCGTTGCTTTTGAGATATTCGTTGAGCGGGGTGAGATCGACCTTGCTATCGAGACTGCCAGCCAGGGAGTAGTCGGGCAACTGGGTTGGATTCCATCTACCAGTCTGGCCGAGCGGGCACTCGATTTCGCCGACGACGATTCAATTGCGACGGCCAGGTTGCTGACCAGATATGCCGATGTCCTGTGGACCGACAAATCGCGGCAGGGCGAGTCGGGCTCGGTAATTGAACGGGCATTTGAAATGGCGCGGAGGCACGGCGAACTCAACCTGCAGTTACGAATCCTCCGAATCTGGGCTCAGTTCAAAATGTGGGAGAAGGAGTATTCCACTGTAATCGACCTCCGCGACCAGGCCGTCATGTTCTGGAAACCCGGGGTAGAAAGCATGAATATGGCGTTGCTCAACATCAATGCGGCAACTGCAGAGGGGTCGCTTGGCGACATGGCATCCGCTGAACGAAGTCTCGAAACCGGCAAGGCGATGTGCGACGAACTCGGAATAGAGTCGATTGCCTACAACCTCACAAGGGCACAGTTCGCACTTGCGCAGGCCAGGTTCGATGAGGCGGTGGAACAGGCGCGAGAGATTGAGCGGCTCGAGAACATAGCGCCCGCCACCCGGCTATTCGAATTCATCCGCGAGACCCACACGGGTGATTTCCATCGGGCTCTCGAAACTGGCAGAGAGATACTTCGAGGCATTCCCACAACGCCAGCAATGCATACGTATCGAGCGATCTACGGGTTATTGATCCTGCGGATCGGCGAAGAACTCGGGAACCACTCGGTGGTCGATGAGACACGCCTGATCGTTAGCTCGATAGAAAATTTATCCCCCGTAGACCCCCTGAGTCAGGGAATTCTCCGGCGCGTGAAGATTAAATTGACGATCGTGTCTGGGGATGCCGACCAGGCAAAACGAGATTACGAGAGCCTGCTTTCCGAAAACGACACTTACAACATGCTCGCCGGTGGGCCCGCTAATGGTCTGCTGCTGGCGCAGCTGGCGCTCGTGTTCGGAGACCGGTCGACCGCCATCGACCACTTTAAGGGAACTCTCGCGTTCACCAAAAGTTCAGGATTTGTGGTCAGCGAGTGCGACACGGCGAAGGCCTACGCCAAAGCGCTGATCGATTCTGCGGGGCGCGTCAACATTGCTCAGGCAGTCGAGGTTTTGAAAGACGCCATAAAAGTGGCAAAACGCCACAACCTCAAATACATGGGCGAGTCTATGGAACAGTTGCTTTCGAAAGCAACCCGCGGGCGCGTGGTCTTCCCTGCTGGTCTTACACCGCGTGAAGTCGAAGTCCTCCGGCTCATCGCTGAGGGCAAGTCCAATTCCGAGATAGGCGCCTGCCTGTTTATCAGTCTGAACACAGTGCTTCGCCATGTGAGCAATACGTTCGGCAAGCTCGTTGTATCCAGTCGTACCGAGGCGGCTGTGAAAGCTGTCGACCTGGGACTGGTCAATCGGAGCTGAACCCAGTTGGAAGATATCCATGGATTCCAGCTCTGGCACCGACCGTGGCGAATCCATGACAGGAGAAAAAATCACTGTAACCAGTGATGGCGGAGGCTGCCTGTTCGTACACATTTGATTTCGCAATTCTGTTTAGAAAAACGAAAGGAAGCGGAACAATGATTTCGAAACCTCACTTCGGCTCACCGGTACGCATCGGAAGCGTCACACGCAGATTTCTTGGGGCTGCAACATTCGCCATGGTCGCTGTGGTTTTCCTGGCAACCGCGCCAGCACCAACCGCTTCAGCTGCCGCAGGTGTCCGTCCTTTTAGCGGAGTAATGGACAACATAAACACTGTTACCGGTTTTGCGGGACCGACTCAGATCATCGTCGAAATCGAGGGCGAACTTACAGCAACTCATCTCGGCAGGGGCGGCGTTTCAGGTCTGGTGATTATCGATGTAGCCACCTTCGGTCCGGGCGGGTGCACCGAGCTTGTCGAGGGCATTATCGACTTCACTGCAGCCAATGGATCGGTGTTGAACATGGTGATGACGGCAAACGAGCTCTGCATGGACCTGACTGGAGAACTTACGTTCAACGGCCAGTATGTCATCACCGGCGGGACTGGTCGGTTCGATGGTGCCGATGGCCTGATCGACGTATCAGGAATTTCGTTCGAATCGTTGAGCGCATTCGTCAGCCATTCGGTCAGCGCGCTGTCGGGCGAGATCTCGTACTGATCGCCGACAACCAGAAGAAACGGTCGTGTTGACACCACGGCCGGGCGCTGACTGATTCTCTCCTTCAGTCAGTCCTCCGAGTGGCCCCCGTTCAGGCATCACCGCCTGATCGGGGGCTTTTTCATTGCCTGAATCACCTGAATTTCGTATCACACGGCACTGGTCAATTTGTTCCCACATTCAGGTTCACTACCACGCGCGAGCGTATAATCACGGGTAATGCGCTCACTGTGGCGCAAAGGTGTGGCGCGGGTTCGGTGTCGCGATCGCACTCCAGTTCGAGCAGGAACTTTTTTTCAGTTCCGTGTTCGATTTTCAAAAGCCGGAAGGACATGGGTTAGATGGATACCACGACCACCAGCACTACCAGTTCTAAGACCAACAGCACCAGCGGTGCGCAGCGTTGGAAGGAAATGTCAAAACCTGAAATCGGTGACTGGCGGGTTAAGGGCGGACTGGCCCAGATGCTCAAGGGCGGCGTCATCATGGACGTCGTCACCCCCGATCAGGCGAAAATCGCCGAAGATGCGGGCGCAGTATCCGTTATGGCACTCGAACGCGTGCCTTCGGATATCAGGCGCGACGGTGGCGTGGCACGAATGTCCGACCCCGACCTCATCACCGGCATCATCAACGCCGTCTCTATTCCGGTCATGGCGAAGGCCCGGATAGGTCATTTCGTGGAGGCTCAGATACTCGAAGCCCTCGGAGTCGACTACTGCGATGAATCGGAAGTTTTGACCCCCGCCGACAACGAGTACCACATCGACAAATGGCAGTACAAGATGCCTTACGTCTGCGGCGCACGAAATCTTGGAGAGGCACTCAGGCGCATCGGTGAAGGCGCAGCGATGATCCGCACGAAAGGTGAAGCCGGGACTGGCGACATCGTCCACGCGGTTACTCATGCACGCCAGATTTTGGGTGATATTCGCAGGCTACAAAACCTGCCAACCGAGCAGCTGATGACGGAAGCCAGGGATTTCCAGGCCCCTTACGAGCTGGTTGTCGAAATACACCGCACGGGCAAACTTCCGGTCGTGAACTTCGCAGCCGGTGGAATCGCAACTCCCGCTGATGCC
>CAYLWG010000176.1:0-6408 GCA_964387235.1 uncultured Dehalococcoidales bacterium | reverse complement strand
TGTTCCTCATGCTGGCCCAGTGCCCACCAGTGGCCGCTAGGGGCCGCTGGCAAAAAAACCCGGTCAAATGTATCGCCTAACCGCGTCTGTAAAAAGGCATATCAATAATTTCAGCCTCGACCAGTCTCCCACGGATGTCAATAATTATCTGGTTGCCAGTCTCGGCGTGCTTTTGCTCAACGTAGCCCATGCCAATACCACCGTCAACAGTCGGCGAATGGGTACCTGATGTGACAATGCCAATCGCGTTCGGCTTTTCGACTCCTGAAACTATCGTAAGCCCTGCCCGGGGGATACCGCGACCAGTCATCTTGAAGCCGATCAACCGACGTTTATTTTTGTTTCCAGAAATTCGCTTCAGCGCGGTTGCAGCCACGAAGCCCGGTGCTTCAAAATACGCGAACCTGCCGAAACCGGCTTCGAAAGGGTCTGTGTCGATAGACAATTCGTTGCCATGTAGGGGCAGCCCGGCCTCGAGCCTCAGCACATCACGAGCGCCCAGCCCACATTCGGCAGCACCGGCATCCTTCAGAATCGACCATAGTTGCCTGCCGTCATCGGCGGCAACAATAAGCTCAAAACCATCTTCCCCGGTGTACCCCGTTCGGGCGATTATCGTGGCTATCCCGGAGAGCCGGACTTTTCCAATGCGGAATCTCCTGATTTTCGATGCTTCACCGCCGGTCAGCCCGTCAATGATTTCTACTGCGGTCGGCCCCTGAATGGCAATCATGGCGGTTTCATCGGTGGTCACGGTCATGGTGAACCCGGCCTTTCCGGCATCGCCAGAGCCAACGTCAGGGCCAACGTCAGGGCCAGTTTCGGCGTCGGAATTCCTGTTCGCAGTCAGAACCCTTGGGTTGATCCAGTCCATATCGACATCAGTGTTTCCGGCGTTTATCACGAGTAGAAAACGGTCGTCGCCAGTGCGGTAGACCATTGCGTCGTCGATGATCCCGCCATCTTCGTTGCAGATGAAGTTGTACTTCGACCGGCCAACTCTGATCGCGGGCATGTTGGCTGAAAGAATCGTCCCCAGAAATGCCTCGGCTCCCGGCCCTTCGAATTCAAGCCGACCCATGTGGGACACATCGAAGATTCCAGCCGAGTTGCGAACCGCCCTCACCTCGGCAATGATCCCGTCAGGGTACTGAACCGGCATATCCCAGCCCCCGAACGGCACCATCTTCGCGCCTGTGGCGACGTGAGATTCATGCAGTGCGGTTTTCTTCAGTGTTTCGTTGGTCAACACATACTCCGGTCGGCGATCAGATCGGATGAGGGAACAGAGATGCTCCAAAAAAGTGATCGAGCTAGAATTCGACCAGCGTGTAAATTGGGACACCGATAATTTTAACCACGTTTGACCGGAAATAACGCCGATGACCGACCGCAAAACGTTCTCGATGGCATCTCCTGTACCTGTCGGCTCGTCGGCCAAAGTGCAGGTCGGCGGCAGGTTCTTCACATCGGGAATCGTTTCCGATCGTTCAGGTGGTCTTGAATCCGAATCTCACCGCGTTTTCCAGTTGCTGGCAGAACTGCTCAGGACGATCTACGGTGTGGTGCTCAACCATCCTGGTCCGGGCCGTTACGGTTCGTCGCTGAACAGCTGTTCCCAGGTCGGCATGTTTTCGGTTTGCGGCTGTGATTGCGAAAACGGGTTAGTTGCTCGGAGCAGTCTGGCATGACCGGCAACCGCCGTTTTTAACAACGGGGCGGTAAAGCCTGCCGCAGGCGAAATGCCTCCGACCGAGCCTGTTACGCCTGACAGGCCCGCCTCGATTTCGCCCTTACCGTGAACACCCATGGAATGCACAGCAACACGAAAACGGCCAAGACCCTCCGGGTCGATCAGCGCACCAATGCCCGCCATCTCTTCTTCTATTTCCGATATCGAAAGCTCACGGAGCGAAAACCGCTCGCCGATCTTGTGTACGAAATCTTCGATGCCCAGATTCGTCAGAAATTCCGACTGCGCGATATTGCCAACCCGACTGAAGCCGTTCACCGCCAGCGTATGATCGACCGCTGTGAAGTCAACATGAGCCGTAATGTCTTGCTTCCCAATCCTGCGCAGCGGGTTCTGCCCCAGCGTGTGCTGGTAGTAGCAGCGCAGCGAACCGCCAATCCGGGCGGGCGCATAGAGGTCGGGGCGGTCATACCCGTAGTCGATCGTGATAACAAAACCATGTTCCAGTGTCGCCGACACAGAATCCGACCAGTATCCAAGCCGAAGATTAACCTCGCCTCGATAAGACTCGGGAAGCGAGCTAACGAAGGGCTGGACGCGTGCCTCGACCTCGGGTTCGACAACGTCGCCAATGACTTCTATGAACTTACCGTTCTTGTAATCGACAAAAATCTCTCTGACCGCCCCAGCTTCGATGATGAACCGGTTCACCGGGTGGGCGTCGAGGAGTTCGTTAGAAATCACACACCCGGTGATGCCGGTCGGAAGTTCGGTACTACCGACTACTGAACTGGAACTTTCAGGCGGTATCAAATCGGTAGCCACGTACTGCATCGCTTTCGCGAAATCTGGCAGTTCCCGGCCCGCGTACTCGGTGATATCTGATCTGAGAACGCCATCGCCAGCACCCATTTCGACAACAACGAATTCACCGGGCGACCCGAGCCGATGCCACATTTCTTGCAGTTGAATCGCCAGCAACGCACCGAACGCCGGATGAGCGAGCGGGCTCGTGAAATAGTCGCCATCGGTGCCGACAGGAGTCGAGCCTGGCTGACGTCGCCGAGTGGGGTAGTAGCCATCACGCTCGTCGTACAGCGCGGCTTCCATGAACGCTTCAAAAGTAATCGGGCCGTGCCGACCGATATGGTCGATAATTCGCTGTTCGAGTTCGTTGGCAGAGTCCGGTGATGTCATATCGCCCTCTCCGCCCTACGCTGACATCAGCAGCAAGGAAAGCTTGCCACCATCCGACGCCAACCTACCCGCGTTCTTCGATCGGGACGTACTTCTGTTCGCGTTTTCCTGTGTACTGGAGCAACGGGCGGATCAGAATGTTGTGTTTGAACTGTTCGACTACCTGAACAGTCCAGCCAGGGATTCGTCCCACCGCAAAGATTGGCACGAACAGATCCTGTGGTATGCCGTTCAGGTAGTAGATGACCCCGGCGAAGAAATCGACATTTACGTGAATGCCGCGCCGGGCGTACGGCTTCATCGCAGCGATAACCGCCTCGAGAATCTGGTACCACTCCGGCTGGCCCATTTCTTCACTCAGGTCCTTCACACCCGCGCGAAGATGGCCTGCTCTCGGGTCTTCGGCCTTGTACACCCGGTGACCGAAGCCCATTACACGCTCTCGGTTCGATAACAGGTTCTTCACATATGCTGCTGCGTTCTCGGCCTTGCCGATCTCTCGCGCCATCTGCATCACGTTCTCGGCGGCCCCACCGTGAGAAGGGCCCGATAGCGCGGCAATGCCTGCGGTGACAGCCCCATGAATATCGGCCGCCGTGCTCGCTACGACACGGGCGGTAAATGCCGACGCATTCGAACCGTGATCTGCATGCAGGACAAAGTCTTTGTCCATCAGGTTCACTGCCTGCTCGCTCGGCTCCTTGCCTTCCATCATGTAAAGGAAGTTGCCAGCGTGGTTCAGAGTGGTACTGGGCTTGATCGGATCTTTTCCGGAGCGGATGTTGTGGTGGGCCATCACTATCGACGGCACCTGTGAAGTAAGCCGCAACCCCTTGCGAATTGTCGCCTCACCGGAGTTGTCGTTCCGATCGGGGTCAAACCCGGCAAGTGCTGAAACCGCGGTACGCAGAGCGTCCATCGGATGAGCCTCTTTTACCAGTTCGATCACGTCGAAAATCTGTTCAGGGAGATCGCGAGCGCCCTTCAGTGTGGCGTCAAAACTATCCAGTTGATCTTGCGTTGGGAGTTCGCCAAAGATCAGCAGGTAGGCCGTCTCCTCGAAAGTCGATTGCTCGGCAAGTTCGTTAATGTTGTAACCACGGTACTCGAGCACGCCCTCTTTGCCATCGATGAACGTAGTGGCGGTTCGGTCAAAATATACTCCCGAAAGTCCTCGGTGCAGCGTAATGTCGTCAGTGGTCATTTAGTGCTACAAATCCATAGCGCCTGGAATCGGCGTCACATTGGGTAATCGAATTTCTAGAGAGCTACGGCAGGTAAAAGTGTTAGTCAGGCAACACCTAGTTTTGACATTGTGCAAACCGTAACAAAGCCGTTCGAGGCTACACTGCGCGCAATAGGCCGTCAAATTGACGGCCTATTGATTTTTGTGAGTTTTTATAGTGCGAATTCGGGTGGGCATGGTGGCCCGTTCGACGCACAAAACGTTGTTTCATTCACGCTTCGAACTAACGCTCCTCAAGATCTATCTCTAACCTGCTCAAGAAACATCTCTACAACTTCGCCAACCGGCTTCGCTCCAAGGTTCCCGCCAGTGCGGGTGCGAACCGAAACTGCATCAGCCTCGACCTCCCGATCACCAATCACCAGCATGTACGGAACTTTCTGTAGTTGGGCATGCCTGATCTTAGAGTTCATCCGGTCATTCGAATCGTTTACCTCCACTCGCAGTCCCGCAGCCCTGAGTTTGGCCCCAACTTCGTGACAGAAGTCGTTATGGCGGTCGGCAATCGGCACCACTACCGCCTGCACCGGTGCCAACCACAGCGGGAATGCACCCGCCAGGTGTTCTATCAGCACGCCCAAAAAGCGTTCGAGTGAGCCGAGCATGGCACGGTGAATCACCACAGGCCGCTGGCGCGTACTGTCTTCGGCCGCATATTCCAGGTCGAAGCGTTCAGGCAGCGAAAAGTCTAGCTGCACAGTGCCAAGCTGCCACTCCCGGCCAATCGCATCTGGCACGAACGCATCGACCTTAGGGCCGTAAAACGCACCCTCGCCCGATTCGGCGGTGTACTTGTGACCAGTCCCGTCGAGAACTTCGGTAAGAATCGATTCAGCCTTATCCCACATCTCGTCAGAACCAACACGTTTTTCCGGGCGCAGTGATAGTTCAAATCTGACGTTTTTGAAACCAAAAACTTCGTAGGATTCTGAAAGCATTTTCAGGAAAGACGTAATTTCCGGCCCGATCTGATCGAACGTACAAAAAATGTGGGCATCGTCTTGCACAAACGAACGGACACGGGTCAGGCCGTGCGTCACACCCGATCGTTCATTTCGGTGCAGCCGACCAAAATCGGCCCATCGCATCGGCAGATCACGATAACTGCGCGAATCGGCAAGGTACAGCATCGCCGCAGCCGGACAGTTCATCGGCTTAACACCGAACTCACGGTCGTCTACATCTATGAAGTACATGTTCTCCTGATAGTTGTCGTAATGGCCTGAACGCTTCCACAGTTCCGTGTTGAAGATCTGCGGAGTCATAACCTCGTCATAGCCATACTGGCCGTACAACTCCTTCACGTAGTCGATCATCTGGTTCATGACGACAGTGCCTTTTGGCAGGAAAAACGGGCTCGCCGGGGCAATCGGGTCGAAAAAGAATAGGCCCAGCGAACGGCCAAGCTTGCGGTGATCGCGCTTTTCAGCCTCTTCCCTTCGCTTCAGATACTCCTTCTGAGCGTCGCGCGATTCCCACGCCGTGCCGTAGATGCGCTGCAGCATGGTGTTCTTCTCGTCGCCCCGCCAGTAAGCACCCGCAGCCGAAAGCAGCTTGTAAGCCTTGATATCGCCAGTGCGGTCCATGTGTCCACCACGGCACAGATCCTCGAACGCACCGTTGGCATGGCTACAGAACGTCACGCGTTCGTCGGCAGGAATTCCTTCGAGGATTTCGACCTTGTAAGGGTTGCCTTTCACCAGTTCCAGTGCTTCATCACGGCTTACTTCGCGTTCGACGAACTCGGTATTCGCTTTGATCGACTCCCGCATTTCGAGTTCAATTTTTTTAATGTCCTCGGGGGTGAATGGCTCGGGAACCGCAAAGTCGTAGTAAAAGCCGTCCGCTATCGACGGACCAATGGTGAGCTGGGATTCAGGGAATAGTGTGGTAACCGCCTCGGCAAGAACATGCGCCGCTGAATGGCGCATGCGCTCGCGGTGGTCCTGTTTCTCTTCAGGCGAAAGGTCTTTGAATTTAACTGCCATGGTTATTGGCTCCGAACGGACAAGACGTAAACCGTCCGTTGTGCGAATCAGGCACGCGTAAAAACTGCGCGCAAGGGTAAACGAAGAATGCAGAGTGGGCGCGTCGCTATCCTGGCTTGCGGCGCGCCTAAATAGTCAACGTGAAGCGCCCGTTAGACGGGCTGCACTCCATACTGTCGTGGTAACCCCGGGCGCCATCTTCGGGCACGCCATCTGCTGACAAGAATGGGGGAGTTATTTGCGACTTACTGCCCATGATTACCAGATATGTCCGGTTCTGGTGG
>CAYLWG010000175.1:3803-6431 GCA_964387235.1 uncultured Dehalococcoidales bacterium | reverse complement strand
AGACGTTACCGCCAGCCCGCAGGTACTCGGTCGCGAATGTGTGACGGAACGTGTGTGCCCCGAGCTTCGGGCCCCGGAGCCCAGCCGCCCGCAGAACCCGCCGGATGACCTGAGAAACCCCGGAGTGGGTCAAGCGGCCTTTCGTGCCAGTCCAGGGCCCTGATAGATCTCCCAGCCCGACCAGCATCGCCTGTGTACGTTGAGAAATCGGGACAGTACGCGGCCCGGTCTTGCCATCGACACTGAGAATTCCGATGCCGATGTCTGGCCACGAAAGAGATTCGAGCTCGCCGAGACGTATCCCGGTATCGAGCAGAACGGCAATCAACGCCTGATCGCGCTGCGATTGGCACGCGGCCCAGACAGCCCGAAGTTCACTCTTGGTGAATATCCGGCGTAATTTGCGCTGGCGGCGTGGTTTACGGACCTGATCTGTTGGATCGACTAGACCGTACCGCATGTTGGCCCAGCGAAAAAACGTGCGCCAGATCCGCCACATGTCGATCTTGCTCTCGGCCGCTAGATCTACAGTGGCTAGTGTGTGTTCGAGTTGCTGCGCCGTCGCCGGTAGTCGATCCGGTAAATAGGCCAGCCCCCACTCGTAGCCCGTGATCGTCGTCTCGGACAGTGATCCTGCCCGGCACGAGACCAGATATTCAGAAACCACCACCATCGTTCGGGTGTTCATCGTGTGCCCCTCTCACGTTGTCGCTCCAGATACCAGGCGTAGTACTCGTCTGATCCTTCATCTGGAATGTCCGAGCTTGTCGAGTTAGGGGGTACTTCACGTTTGGGCTGAGAGTATTCTTCGGGTGGAAACTCACGGCGCTTTTTTATGGTCTTGGCCAACTGCCGGAGCGAACTAAGGAAATATCCTGACCTGGAAGAGCGAATATCCAGTCTCCCGGATTCTTCTAGGTTGGATAAACGAGCATGCACAGCCGCTACGACGGCGGGGCCGTACTCGAAAATAACGGCCTCGGAATCCCAGACTTCCCAGGTGACAGCGATTTTCTCTGCCAGCTCGCGTACGTGCGTGTCGATCCGACGACGACGAAGATCCTCAGAATCACGATCTCTATCTGTTAATTCGTCGTCGTCGATTCGATTCGATTCGACAGGCGCACTCGCGAGAGTGGCACGATTTGGTGGGACGGGCAGAATTTGCTGCCAGGCGACATCGTCGCGGGCAGGCTCGGAACCTGTGGGCATGGAAGTCCTATCACGTTGTCTTGGTGATTACAGACTCGGCGCGCCGACAGGACAATGTCAATAGAACGGATGTGCGGGTAACGCGAAAGACCGGCGGCAGCCACCTGGTATTTACCAAGACAACAGAGGACCTCGCCGCCGGTCCCACAGATGGCCCCAGCGAACTGGAGCCGCAATATGGAGCGGGAGACGAGGATCGAACTCGCGACCCTTTGCTTGGGAAGCAAATGCTCTACCACTGAGCTACTCCCGCTCACGCACATGAGGATATGTGCCCCGCAAAGAACGGTCAACGGAAGTAACGCTAAGATTCCTACGCTCTGGCCGGAACGATTGGGAGTCGATTAGGAATGGCAGGAATTGGAGTAATGGAGCTTCGATGCCCTGCGCACCCTCGGCAGCAGGGCAGGTTGAACCGCCCACTGCACGATTCCAAAAACATCAGGATTTCGTAGTTCGCCATTCGGGGTAGGCTTCGTCCAGTTGGAGACTGCGCAGATAGCGCCTGATAGCATCGAATGCCGCCACGAGATTTGTCGGCTGGGTGGCTGGAGACCGATTCGAAGCTGAACTCAAATGTTCGGCAAGAAAGAGTGCCTCGGCTTTCGAAAGCGGCTCGTACTCGGCATGGCGTTCCAGTAACGGATACCCGATTCCGGCCGATATGAGCCTGGCGAACGCACGTGCCGCAGATAGATCGCGTCGGTCATGAGCGGGGCCGCCGTCGGGTCCGGTTCGCGGCTGCCTTATCAATCCGGCGACAACCAGATTGTCGTAAAGATCACTATCCAATCCGCTCTGATCGAGAAAATCCGCAACGGGAATTGGGCCCGGGCCAGGTACAGCAACCTGAGAGGCCTCGGTTGTCTTAGCCGACGGTATCGCCGCTGCCAGTGGTGACTCTGGATCGCCGTTTACGACCTGTTTGATGCCAGCGAGATTGAGTCCCGCCGCCTGTAATTGCTTGATCCTTGAAATCAACCCTTCAAAATGTGCCGGGTACAGGGCGCGAGTCTTGCTCGTTTTAACTGGCAGCGGCAGCACTCCGATTCGAACGTAATAGTTGATGGTTGCCGTTGTAATGCTGGTGCGCCTCGAAAGTTCGCCGACGGGGATACCGGGTTCGGCGCTGTGTTGCGCAGATGGTGTTGTCATGGGAACTGAGTTGGAAGTTAGAAATCCGCCAGATGTGGGTGGGCGTAACTATTAGCAGGGAGCGAGCTAATCGGTCTGGAACCGTGCACCGGACCGATGGCTCGCTTTCTTTTTCGTTTAAGAGCGCCGCTGAAGCTTATCTGAACCGTGGGCCCAAACCCAATTTTCTCTTTCGGTGGAGGAATTTAAGGGGTGGGTGAGATCCTGAGTAGCTATTTTTATCAGCGCGGCAACTCTTGCCCAAACCCTGCCCTCTGCATT
>CAYLWG010000175.1:0-3789 GCA_964387235.1 uncultured Dehalococcoidales bacterium | reverse complement strand
GCCTCGTTGCGCATTGCGCCGGGTGCCGGGGCCAGTTCCGACTCGGCGGCTCCGGCTGGAACAGGGTTCGGCATTCCCGGCAGAGAAGATGTGCCACGAATTCGTTCCAGGCTGCGTGACAGTGATTGATTTCGCTTTTTCTGTTCGGTTTCTGCCAGAAAGAAGGCGTAGCGAGATGTCAGCATCGCCCCGATGAGCAGGATAATCGCCGAAACGTAAACAAAGATCATCAGAGTAATGATGATGCTCACACCACCGTAAATCGATGTAGCAACACCACTCACGTTCCGGATGTAAAAAATGAAAATTGCCTTTGAAATCTCGAACGCTGCGGCGCCGATCAGGGCTGTGGGCCATACCTCGCGAAACCGTAGTTTTGTGTTGGGCAGCCACCAGTAAAGAGTCAGGAAAACCGAGAACGTCAGGAGCAGGGGCACGAATACCGCGAGCCTCTGCCACAGCACCGGATCGCTCAGTGGGGCATCGGGCAGCCATATCGCAGTAAGTGCCTGGAAAAATGTCAGCACTCCGGTTGTGAAAACAGAAGCGAACAGTAAAGTCGATGCGCCAAACATCAAGACGATGTCCATCAACCGCTCGGTCAGAAACGGTCGGGGCTTGTTTATGCCCCAGATGACATTGACGCTTTTGCGGATTGCACTGAAAACCTGCTGCGACACCCAGAAGAGTCCGATACTCGCTACCACACTTCCGGCAGTACGACCCTGAGAAATGCTCGTGAAGAAGTTTCCCAGAAATGCATCGTCGGCCTCTGCAAGGACCGGAATTTGCATTCGTAGCCCTTCAATCAGCCGCTGCTCGAATCCCTCGATTCCTAACACAAGGGAGAAAACGGCGATTATTGCCAGCGAAAGTGGGAATAACGAGAAGAACGCGTAGAACGCGATGGCCGCCGACATGTACGGCCCGTTCTTTGCCAGAAACTCATTGAAGTTACTGGAAAAAAACCTGATTGAAAACGAAATTACGCGGAGCATCTTAGCCACTATTGTGCCGAACAAGGTCCGAATAGCGCAATCGTGGTGCCGAACAGGAATTACCGGAACCGGAGCGGCGGGAAAGAGATTACGGACGCCCCAGAAATATTTCGGCTCTATTAGACACGATTGGCGCGCACGCCCGCGTCCAAATTCAGAACGATAAGTTGTGCCCGCGTAACATCAACAAAACTCTGAAACTAGCCCAGCTTCTCGACCTGTTCTATGATTTCCTCGACGAATACCTGGTGGGTATAGTCCCTGCCAATGCTCTTCCATGCAACTTCACCCTGTTGATCGATCAGGAACATCGATGCCGAAGCAAGCCCATCGCCAAACAGGTTGAACACCCCGTATTCCTGTGGAATCGAAGGGTCGAGAGACGTAAATAGAATCGGAAACTGGTAGCCCTCGGCAGCAGCGAGGGCAGCCGGGCCTTTGAGATTATCGGTGCTTATCGCGAGTATCTGCACGCCCGTTGCATCGAGATCTTCCTGCCCTTTTCGCAACTTCAAGAGTTGACGTTTGCAGAAAGTTCACCAGTACGCCCGGTAAAAGACCACCAGCACAGGTTGCTGGCCGCGATACTCCGAAAGTGTGTACCTTTGGCCGTCGATGCTTGGCAGTGTGAAATCCGGGGCCAGTTTTGCGACAGGACCGGGCGTGTTCACAAGTTCCGGGTTATCTTCTTCGTCCATCCGCTCATCCGGCTCGTCGGTGGCCGTGGGAGCAACGGTAGGGGTGTCTGTAGCAACCGGAGCAGGAGCTTTAGTTGCTACGACCGACGTTGCCGCAGGAGCGGCACTAACCGGTCTCCCCTGGGGGTCTGTTTGTCCCGGCGATTCGCTTCCGCATGCCACAAGCACCACAAAGACCGCCGCGATGAAAGAAATCGCCAGAAAACTTCGATTTCTCCGTCCAAAAACCGTGTCCATTAATCCGTCCTGTAATTATCAAAAACCGGTGTACGCAAGCCCGTTCCGGCTGAACCGTACCCAGTCGTTTTCAGTGATCACTACAAAGAATTACGAAGTCATACTCTTCAAGGTTTCTTCAGCCGCCGTGAGAGCTTCATCAATATGTGCCTTCTCGACCCAGCCCATATGACCGATGCGGAAAATCTTCCCGACCAGCGATTTCTGACCTCCGCCAAGTATCACGTTGTAGTTCTTGTTTACGTTCGCGAGAAAGGCTTTTCCATCGACACTCTCTGGCAACCGAATAGCCGTAACGGTATTCGAAGCGAACCGTGGGTCGGGCAGGAGTTCGAGCCCGAGCGCCTTCGCCCCATCGCGGGTGTGCTGGGCGATCTCGTGGTGTCGCGCAAACACGTTTTCGATTCCCTCATCGACCATCGACTGCAGTGCGACTTCGAGCGTGTACATGGCTGGCAGGCACGGTGTGAACGGCGGCTGGCTGATCTTGAGATACGTCTGGTATTGCTCTAAGTCGAGGTAGTACTTTGGCGTGGTCGATTTCGCGTGGGCTTCCCAGGCTTTTTTTGAGAAGGTCACCATCGATATTCCCGGAGGAGAAATCCAGCTTTTCTGCGATGCGGTGGCAACTACGTCTATCCCCCACGCATCGACCGATATCGGCACCCCGCCCGCGCTCGAAACGGCATCGACCAGTATCAGCGCATCAGACTCCTCGTGAATCACCTTGCACAGGTCTTCGAGCGGGTTGGAAACACCGGTCGAACTCTCGTTGTGGGTGAGGACAACGGCTTTTAGATCGGAAATATCGCGGACCGCTTCCCGCACCTTGTCGAGATCGGCAGCCTGCCCGAGATCGAATACCAGGCGGGTGACATCAGCGTTGTATGCTTCGGCGATCTCGGCAAACCGTTCGCCGAACGCACCGATGATGATCGAAAGCACCCTGTCGCCGGGTGAAATTGTGTTCACTACGGCCGTTTCCATTGCGCCCGTTCCCGACGACGTGATGAAGTAGACATCGTTGGTTGTCATCATCACCGTCTTCAGGTTCACCGTCATTCGTTCCAGCATGCCGGCGTAGTGGGCCCCGCGATGGTTAATCATCTGCGACCCGGCGAGTTCAAGAACATCGTCGGGCAACGGCACCGGGCCGGGGAGGCGAAGGTTTGGCTGATTCGGACTGCTCAAAGGAGCACTTCTTTCTTCTTAGAATTACCCGTCGGTATTCTGGTCGATATTCTGGCGAGCAGTGTATCGAAGGGCTGGCGAAATTCATGAGTGATCGATTTAGAAAACACCGCCCAGAAGATTCTAACTCCGAGTGTTCGATCAAACCGCCGCTCGACCCGGCGTTGGGCATGAGAAGTATGTCAATGACCGCGAGGAAACAGTGAGGGAGACAGTGGCGGGGGTGTGCCGCGCTTATTGTTGGACGCACAGATTTCCTCTTCCCGACCGTGGTACAGGGCCCGGGCGCGTTGGAATACAGCTCGATGAGCTGGCGCAGGGACAGACTGGCTGCTGAGTACGGCTTATGTTTGGACCGGCCTGTGACCCCGGAAGGTTGAAGCTCACCGGGCATCCGATCGTGGTATTGCGTGGAGCTTATGTCTCACGCGGGAAGGACATCGCGGAGTCCGTGTGGACTTGTTGTGATGGCCGATATGGCGTTGACGGGTGGTTTGGGTCCGGGCGTGAGCGGCTCACTTGGGACCTCTCGGATCTACCCTCGTCAGCTCCGTGCGTGCCTTCGCACTTGGTCGCAGAGCATCTACCCTCCCCCCGGCCCCCTCCCGAAGGAGCCTGTCTCATAAGTGTCTCCGGGTTCGCGATTTGTGCTGGGCGAGGATACA
>CAYLWG010000174.1:0-6445 GCA_964387235.1 uncultured Dehalococcoidales bacterium | reverse complement strand
CTTGAGGCGATCGAACAGGCTGATGATCTGAGCTTGAATCGAAACATCCAGCGCCGAAACCGGCTCATCGCAAATCAGCAGCTTTGGCCCCGACGCCAGAGCGCGAGCGATACCAATCCGCTGCCTCTGCCCGCCTGAAAATTCGTGCGGATACCGGGTAGCCATCGAACGATTTAGCCCCACCGTATCGAACAGCTCCATCACCCTGTCACGAACTTTTGAACGATCAGTGAATATCTTGTGAACCAGAATCGGCTCCGCAACAATGTTGCCCACCGTCATCCGGGGATTCAGCGATCCATACGGGTCCTGGAACACCATCGCAATCTTCGATCGCAGCCGCTTCATATCACGACCACGCAACGAGAGAATATCCTCACCCTCGAACCGAACACTCCCTCCCGAAGCATCGCTCAACCTCAGAATCGCCCGGCCTAAAGTCGTCTTACCCGAACCCGATTCGCCAACCAGCCCAAGCGTTTCACCATGCTTAATCTGTAGGTCAACGCCATCAACGGCCTTCACTACACCAACAGTCCGCTGAACAATCAGCCCACGCTTTACCGGGAAGTAAACCTTCAACTGGCGCGTTTCGAGAATCGGAGCCGAATCGCCATTATTTACAGACGCACCAGCAACTGAATTGCCATCATTCGCAGCCGATTTGGGAGACGAATTCACAGGCTGCCTACCTGATTCTGGTGGCACTCGCACCTGCGGAGTTTTCTAAGCATTTGCTGCAACCGATGCGTGCTCGAAACAGGCCACCCTTTTACCCGGTGAAATTTCATCTAACTCCGGGTCTTCCGTCAGACAGCGTTCGGTTACCCACTTGCATCGCGGGTTAAACGAACAGCCAGGCGGTAAATCCGTCAAGTCTGGAATTTCACCGGCTATCGGAGACAACGGTTCGCCTTTATCAGAATCCAGCCGCGGCACCGACTTCAGCAACCCGACCGTGTACGGATGCCGTGGTTCAGCATACATCTCCGTCGCGTCACTTACCTCTCGCAGCTTCCCCGCGTACATCACCGCCACCCTGTCGGCGTACCTCGCGACGATCCCCAAATTGTGAGTGATTATCAGCAGCGAAGCCCCCGACTTCTCAGTAACATCCTGCATCAAGTCCAGTATCTGCGCCTGGATAGTCACATCTAACGCCGTCGTAGCCTCATCCGCTATCAACAGGCGCGGCTCACACGACATAGCCATCGCAATCATGATTCGCTGCCGTTGACCGCCACTCAACTGGTGCGGATACTGCTGTAAACGGGTTTTTGCATCCGGAATACCCACCATGTTGACCAGCTCTTCAGCGCGGTCGTTAGCCGCTTTACTGGAGAGGTTCTTGTGGATTTTGAGAGGTTCGGCAAGTTGCGATTTAATGGTCAACACCGGGTTTAGTGAACTCATTGGTTCTTGAAAGATCATCCCAATTTTCGACCCACGAATCGACCGCATTTCGCCGCCGGGAAGTTTAAGTAAATCCACTCCGTCGAACTCGATCATCCCCGAAGTGATCTCGCCTGGCGGATTCGGAATCAACCGCATAATCGAAAGCGCAGTAACGCTCTTGCCGCAACCACTCTCACCAACAAGCGCGAATGTCTCACCCGAGCGAACCTCGAACGAAATATTGTCGACCGCCTTCACCACACCACCCTCGGTGCGGAACTCGGTACTCAGGTTTTTTACTTTTAGAAGAATTTCTTCCATCAGATAACGCTTCTCTACGCCGACTTATCATTAGTGGGCAGTAGTTTTGAGTCGTCCTCTCAATTTTGGATCAAGATGGTCGCGAATCGAATCACCTATCAAAACCACCGCCAGCACAGTAATGGTCAGAAATAGACCGGGGAAGAACGAAATATGGAACCCGACCTGGATGTAGCCCTGGCCTGTGGCAATAATGTTGCCCCAGCTGGGCACATACTCTGGCACGCCGGCGCCCAGAAAACTCAAACTTGCCTCTGCCAGAATGGCCGATGCGAGGGTAAACGTGGCCTGAACAATGATGATGCTCACGATATTGGGCAAAATATGAAATAGCAGAATGCGAGGCACCGGCACACCGACCGCCCTGGCCGCCTCGACGTATGTCGATTCCCGCAAACTGAGAACCGCACCGCGGACGAGACGTATTTTGCTCGCGGTAGCGGTAACCGAAAGCGCAATGATTACGTTGCCGATACTCGGCCCAATTAACGAAATAAGCGCAAGCGCGAGAAGAATCGTCGGAAACGCCAAAAAGCCGTCAACAAAACGCATCATGATCGCGTCTAAAAACCGGAAATAACTGATAACCAGCGCAACACTCACACCGATAACCGTCGATATCACCGTCACAGAAATTCCGACCAGAAACGAAAGGCGAGTGCCAACAATCGTCCTGTCAAAAACGTCGCGTCCCCAGTTATCAGTTCCAAACCAGTTGGTGGTGGAAGGCGAAAGAAGCCTGTTCACAGGATCGGTACGCTCGTAATCGGTCCGGGCCAGCGTTGGCCCGAAAAAGGCCAGGAACAGGCCAATCAGCAAAATAGTGATTGAAACAGCGAGCACGACATCTCGCTTCGCTGCCTTAATCGTCGACCCAAACATTCCGCGCAGTCGCTCCGATATTGGCGGAGCAAGTTCCCATTCGGTTGTGGATTCAGAAATTCCGGTCATCCTAGTACCTGATCCTCGGGTCGATATATGCGTAAAGAATGTCGACAATCAGGTTGATTCCAATTAGCACCATCGCAACAACCATTAGCAGGGCCTGAATAATCGGATAGTCGCGCCTTACTATCGCATCAACCAGCATTCGGCCCAGTCCCGGAATGGCGAAAATCGTTTCGGTCAGTACAAAGCCAGTCGCGAGCCCCGCAATCGAAGCACCGATCACAGTTGCAACTGGAATCGCCGAAGGGCGAAACGCATGCCGAAGGAACACAGAGAATTCCGATGCACCTTTTGCCCTCGCTGTCCTGATGTAATCCTCACGCAGCACCTCAAGCATGGCCGAACGAGTGATTCGAGAGATAAATGCAGACGCGAGAATGCTGTTGACCATCACTGGCAAAAATAAGCTGTGAAGGTGTTTTAAAATGCCATCTTGAATCGGACTGTAGCCAATGACAGGGAACCACCCTAGATTCACCGCGAATACCCAGATAGTGATAAAGGCCAGCCAGAATCCGGGTGTTGCAAAACCCAGAACGGCAATAATCATCAGGTTTCGATCGAGCCGCGTCCCTGCTTTCCAGGCCGCCAGCATCCCGGTACTGATACCAATAAGCGTCGACAAAAACACCACTTGAAACCCGAGAGACAGAGTCGGCTGGAGTCGAGGGATTATCAGCTCGGTTATTTCGCGACCAGAAAAATACGACGTTCCCAGGTCTCCACCGAGCAGATTTAAGAACCAGTCGCCCATTTGAACGAGAAACGGCCTGTCAAAACCCAGGTCGTGGCGAATCGCCGCGAGGATTTCAGGAGTCGCCTCGTCACCGGCAATAATTGCAGCCGGATCACCAGGCCCGAAAAAAACCAGTGTAAACGTGATGATCCCGACCATGAGTATCACGGGGATCGACACCAATATACGCTGGGCAATATAACGCCACAAAATAGGCTGATCCGTTCCTTATCTGCACGACGCACGCCGCGGGGTAATTTCGGCACGTTATTGGCGCAAGTATCGCGCCGAAAATCAGTTAGCTAACGCCGGGGGAGCGGGCTAACTAATAGCACCGCTCCCCCGCGATAGTTCGTTTTACTGTCGGTTTACCGACACCGTTCTACTTGAAGAACTTGTCGTATGGCTTCTGTCCACCAGGGTTACCGTGCAGACCTTCAATGCGCTTGTTGGCCGCCCAGTTGCTGAAGAACTCACCAACCTGGAGGAAGATCGCATCGTCGTAGAAGTACTGCTGGAACTCCTCCATCGCTGCATTGATCTTTACAGGGTCAGTCTCCACCGAGAATACGTCGAACAACCGTCTCTGAGTGCCTTCGGTGTCGGTGTACTGGTTGAACCACGCCTTGTACTGCAATTCACCGAACCGCAAGTGCCCGATGGGCCCAATCCGTACGCTACGACCACTCCATGTGTGGAAGAATTCCCAGCGATCGGGGGTAGCTCTGTCCTGAACCATCGTGGCCCAGTCCATCACTCGCAAATCAACCTTGAACCCGATATCTTCCAGCACCTCACGGGTAACCTGTGCGGCACCGTGGGCAGGCTGGCGGTCGGCCGGGTCCATCAATCTAATCGTGTAGCCCTCGTAACCGGCATCCTTCACAATTTTCTTAGCATCTTCAATGCGGCGAGCGTTGTACATGTTCTCGCTACCGGCATTAGATTCCCACGCCGATCCACACTCCATGAGCGATGCACAAAGGTTTATACGGTCTTGAGTACCGGCCGCAGCCAGCAGTGCCTTCTCGTTGTCGTAAGCCATCACAACGGCCCGGCGCAAATCTCGACCAAACTCCGGATCATTGAACGGCGGAATCTGGTAGTTGAAGTGACCAAGAAGCCTTAGCGGCGGGTTGGCAATCAACTGGATATTGGGATCGGCCTTCAGCCGCGGGAGCAGGTCCTGTGAGAATTCCTGAACAAGGTCAACAGCATCAGTCTGCAGCGCAGCAACACGGGTCGCCTGGTCGGGAATCTCAATGTACGAAACCCGGTCGAAGAACGCGACGTGTGCGCCTGATTCACCATCGGTCTTTTCAGGACTTGGAGAGTAGTTGCTGTACGGAATCGCCGTCCAGCGGTCGCCAGGAGTCCACGACTCAAACCTGTACGGACCGGTGCCAATCGGAGTTCCCGGTGCCGATTCCGTAGCAGGAAGCGAGTACCAGGATTCAAGCACGATTTGCGGTGTGAAGTTCTGCGGACCCAGTGCATCAAGCACCAGACCTGTCTGCGAATTCAAGTTAACGCTGAAGCTGAGGTTGCCCTCTTTCTTGATGAAATCATCAAACGATGCCGGTCCAAACGTCTCCCAGACCAGCTTGAACACCGGAGCCCGTTCACTCTGGCGGCGCAACGTGCCGATTACCTGATCAGAAGTCAGCGGCGTTCCATCGTGGAACTCAACACCGGAACGAACCTTGAACGTCCATTTCAGGCCGTCAGAACTAACATCCCAGCTATCGACAAGCATTTTGCCAAGAGTGTTGTCCTCTTTGAACGCAAACAGGGCTTCAAGAATCAGAGACGAAACGTTTCCGGTTGATGAAGCAGTAGTCCAAAGTGGGTCAAACGACTGCACGCTGCCCACTGAAGAAATCCTCAGGTGTCCGCCCTTGTTGGCGTTTACCACTGCTGCAGCCCGTTCTTCGCGCGTCGCTGTCGGGGTCGCTACGACTGTAATCGTATCTCCCTTGACTTGCTCCGTGACGATGACGGTTTGGATGACCGTTTCGCCTGCAACCTGAACTTCTCTTTCGACGATGACCGTCTGGATAACCGTCTCAGTAACGGTTTCCCCTCCACAGGCCACAACGGCCAGCATAACCGCTGTGAACAACCAGAAAACTGGCCGTCGGTAACGTACTCCTCGCATCGACATTCTCTCCCGCTCGGATGATGTTAAATTCAGCGTGCAATCTGAACCGAACTCGTAGCTCACCGTTCAGGAATACACGCAGCGCAAAGACTTTATACCGTCCGAATAGGCATTGCAACCTGAAAATCATGCGCCGTGCAACTCAAACCCTTATTGTCACGGTCTACATAAATGCAGTACAAACATTCAAAGGGTCCGCGTACCGGCAAATTCCGCACCAGGATTCTTCCGCTTTAACGGCTAACAGCTAATCGATTTCAGCAATTGCGCCGCCACGCTCACAACGTGTCAAAAACCTGTAGACGGTGAAGGAGAGTCCCAAAGGCAGGTCAGATTGCCACGCAAATACGCGGGTACTCGCCTGCGGCTGAAAGACAGCTTCACCACTCCAGTGAAAACGACCTCTCTTTCCTTTAACGGTTAACAAAACCCTCCCTCACCAACCGGCTTTAAGTACAGGCGAACAGGATTCTGTTTCGGTGCCCAACACCCACCCATCCACGACCTGCCCGAATCATTCCGCTAAAATTTAACTTGGAAATTCGACGAACGGTCGGGGGATAAAATTGGCCGTGTTTACGATGCTTCAGAAGTTTTTTAACTCGGACGGCCCACAACTTGGTTCTGTCAGAACTCAGTGCTCCAGTCGAAACTAGATCGACCTAAATACACGACTGACCACCGTAATTAAGCAGATAATTCGGTCATTAGAGTTGACCACGTTTCGGTGAATATCTTCCGTCGAACATCCGCTGGGACATGCTCGTTACCAGCTGACCGGACTCTTAAATAATTTCGCAGCTCGTCGAAAGCATTGCAGAATCGGCTGGCTGACTCGAACTTGGCGAAGCCGAGCATCGGATAGTAACGCTGCTTGATTCCTC
>CAYLWG010000173.1:0-6517 GCA_964387235.1 uncultured Dehalococcoidales bacterium | reverse complement strand
GAGTACTCGGTGAGAACAGTCTCATCCTCCCTGAATTCGAACGAATAGTTACAGACGTTCACCGTCTGATGGCGCGTCGAAACGAGATGCATTTCGACGCACGAAGTTTCCTCGTTAAAAATCGCCTCATGCCTGAAATGTTGCAGGTTGAAACTGGCGCCCAATTCACGGTTTAACCGCCGCAGCACGTTCAGGTTGAACTGTGCCGTAACGCCCTTTGAATCGTTGTAGGCAGCACGCAACACATCGCGATCTTTATCGAGATCGACGCCAATTAGCACCCCGCCATCAACCCCTGCCAGATCGGCCATTCCAGCCAACAGCGTTCCGGCCTCGTTACGCTGAAAATTGCCGATCGTTGAACCCGGGAAGTAAACGACCCTGCGCGATTCAGGAGACTTCGGTGTTGGAACATCGAAAGCCCTGGTGAAATCGGCAGCGACAGGCATGATTTCGATATCTGGTAAATCTGCCTGCAGACTAAGCCCGACCTGTGACAGGTAATCGCCCGAAATGTCTATCGGAACGTATCCCACAGGATGATCAAGGCTTTTTAGAAGCAACCGGGTTTTCAGAGAACTCCCACTTCCGTATTCGATAAGAAGGATATCTGGCCCAATCACCGCCGCTATCTCGCTTACATGCTCGGCCATAAGCAAGCCTTCGATCCGCGTAACGTAGTACTCATCCAGCTCGCAGATATCGTCGAATAATTTCGACCCGCGTTCGTCGTAAAAGTACTTGCTAGGAAGGGTCTTCTGCGTTTGCGTTAACCCGGCCACCACATCGTCCAGCATCGTTTGAAGTTCAGCCGCTGCTCCGGGAGATATCGCCGCTATCGTCATTTACTGAATGTTCCTCACGCCGTGATCTGTTTCTGAAGTACCGAATTGCAACCCTGGTCAGTGGAATTACCGTGTTGTGCAGATTTACCGGGCATCGCGGGTAAGCCGGAATCCCATGAACTGCCATTTATTTGGAGCGTAAAAGAAATTTCGGTATGTAGGCCGAATGTGATTTTGCGGCGTTGCGCATGAACCACCCCTGAGCACGATCTGGTTAGCCATGAACTTACCGTTATACTCGCCAAGTGCGCCTTCGGAAACTTTGAAACCGGGGTACGGGCTGTATGCGCTGCTGGTCCATTCCCAGACATCACCAAACATCTGGTGAAGCCGACCGCCAGGCGCATCGAGTGAGAGTGGGCGAGGGTGAAAACGGAAGCTAGCCGAATACGTCCCGTTCTCGATCTCGGCGTCGGCTGAAGCGACTTCCCATTCCGCCTCGGTAGCTAATCTTGCACCGGCCCACCGGGCATAGGCATCGGCCTCGAAATAACTCACATGGACAACTGGTTCGTCGGGGTGAACCGGTCGCGGGCCTGCAAGGGTGTACTGCATCCAGCCATCGTCGGTCTTGAACCAGTACAACGGCTTATCGAACTTCTCCCAGTCGTGCTCTTTCAGGTTATTTTCCTGTACTTCGGCCCAGCCCAGCGAAAGCCACACATCGGGCCGCAGGTAGCCCCCATCGTTCATAAATTCCAGAAATTCACCGTTTGTGACCAGCCGGGAGCCGATTTCAAAAGCATTCACATACTCTTTGTGCTCCGGGCCTTCGTTATCGAACGTGAACCGGGAAGTATTCAAACCGATGTCGTACACGCTTTCCTCGTACCTGAGCCATTCGAGCACCGGAACCCCGACGGGCTTTGCATCTTCGGCCCGTTCGTACAGAGTCGGGCGTAACGGGTTCATCGAAAGAACATGCTTGATATCGGTAACCATCAGCTCCTGGTGTTGCTGCTCATGGTTGGCACCGAGAATCACCAGATCGCGGATTGAACCGAGTGCCCCGTCTCGGCCCAATCGACCGATAAGATCGGCCATTTTCTCGTCGACGTAATGACGATATTCATAAATCTCGGCGACTGTTGGCCGGGATATTTGCCCGCGCCGGGGCCTACAGAACTGTTCACCGGCGGCGTTGTAGTACGAATTGAACAGATAGTTGTACTGAGTGTTCAGCGGTTCGTAATTTGGGTAGTTGTTACCCAGAATGAAAGTTTCAAAGAACCAGGTCGTGTGGGCCAGGTGCCACTTGGTCGGGCTGACGTCGGGCATCGACTGAATGACGTAGTCTTCGGTAACCATCGGGTCGCACATTTTTTCAGTAAACGCACGTACGTGTTGGTAGTACGCGATCAACTCGTCGGCCGATTGCGGATCTGAATTTACGATTTTGGAAGGGCTCGTTGCGATAGTCATTCCGTATTCCTCCTGCGGATACGTTTTGTTGTACCCGGGTTTTGGATTTTCAGCCCTTTAGAGTCCGTAAGCTTCGAGCAGTCTTAGCCAGAATTCACTGATCGTCGGAAACGATGGCGTGGCATGCCATAAATCGTCCAGAGTGATTTTGCTAACGATAGCGATAGTTGCAGCATGCAACATTTCGCCGGAACCTGGCCCAACGAATGTCGCACCTACTATAGTCCGGGTATCTTCATCCACCACTATCCGAACGTTTCCTTCGATACCCTCACCGAACGCCGAGGCCCCTGCGGTCCACCCGAATCCGTAATCAACCGCCCTGACGTTGAGACCTTTGTCTTTAGCCCCGGCTTCAGTGAGGCCAACCGCCGCTACCTGCGGGTCGGTGAACACGACACGGGGCGAAGCCATGATGTCGCCATATGCACGGATATCTGAACCCCCGATGACATCGCCAGCGATTCTTCCCTGGTACTTGCCATCGTGGGTCAGCAGACTGCGACCGTTTGCGTCCCCAACTGCAAACAGCCACCCGCCATCCACTGCGCTCACTCGCATTTGATCGTCGACCGGAATGAACGCACCAGGCTCGAGGCCCACGACATCCAGTCCGATATCAGAAGTATTTGCTTTTCGACCGGTGGCTACAAGAATCTCGTCTGCCTCGATCGGTTTGTCGTCACAGGTAACCACAACTCTGCCATTGTCCAGGCGTTCGACATTCGTGCAGTTGACGTTGGTTAGCACGGTGATTCCGTACTCTTCTGTGAACACTTTTTGTATCAACTCACCCGCAAAAGTCTCTTCACGGGCAAGCAAATGAGTGTCTCGCTCAAGAATCGTCACTTCCTTAGTCCCGAGATCCTTCCAGGCCTGTGCCATCTCGACTCCCACTACACCGCCCCCGATGATAATCAGGCTTTCGGGAGGGGTGGCGAGGTTGGTAATTACACGCGAATCCCAGGGATCGGAATTGAAAAGTCCGGGAATCGGAGGCGAAGCCGAAACCGATCCAGTGGCGATTACCACTGCCTTATTGGCAGTAACTTCTGACACGGTGCCATCTTTACTCGTTACCTCGACAAGCTTTTCGCCTGTTATTCGGGCGTGCCCACGAATCAGGCTGATCTTTGTGTCATCGAGCCACTTAACTTGCCACTTATCGTCAAGGTCGGAAATCAGGGCATCGCGCCGCTTCAAAGCGTCGGCCAGGTCTATTTCGCCGGTCACAGCACCGCGCGCTCCCGGCACGCGACGAACCGCTCGTAATGCCTCGCCGGGCCGTAGCAGCGCCTTGCTTGGCATGCAGGCCCAGTAGCTGCATTCGCCGCCAACAAGATTATTTTCGATGACGACTGCGCTCAAGCCAGCCTTTACCGCCCTCTCGCCGACAATCTCGCCTGCGGGGCCAGCACCAATTATCACCACATCAAACACATCTGGCACATCTGGCAGTTCGGACATAAAGGGTTGCTCCGTGCTCGTTCGCGTGGCACGACACTGTACACGCTCATCTCTTGACCATCCGTTATCGGGTGACTAAAGCATCAGATGCGCGTGATGCAATATCGGTGCGGCTCCGATGATTCAAGTACGCCGCGCCTGAAAGCAAGTTTTGTGCATCTCATTTTTCAAGCGATCATGCCGGTTCGTCGCCATGTCCTGAATACCGGATCATGAATTACTGAATGAAAACTTTCGATAAATGGTCGCGCCTGTGGAAGCACCGGCGCAAAAAGAGGGGAACCATCTGAATGGTAAAAGCGCTATTCAACGGCACGGTTATCGCAGAAACCGAAGAGTACGAAGTTGTGGAAGGCAATATTTACTTTCCACCAGGCTCGATCAAACGGGAGTATTTTTCAGATAGCAGGCTTCAAACTACCTGTCCCTGGAAGGGATTAGCCAGCTACTACAGTTTGAAAGTAGATGGACAGGAAGTTAAAGACGTGGCGTGGTACTACCCGAAGCCCTCAGATGCCGCCACTAACATCCGCGACCATGTTGCTTTTTACCCTCAGGTGACAATCGAAGGTTGAAAGTCCGGCTGGCTGGGTGTGTTTCGGAAACTTTTCGGATAACGCCTGGACCACGCTTGGGCTTCACCCTTCCCGTGTCTGTTTTTTTTCGACCTGTAGCGGCCCTTTTTAAGGGGTCGCTACAGGTCGAAAAAAAACTTGCCTGTCCCGAGTTATATTGACTGCAAAGACGTTATGAGGACATCATTGTGATTCTGAACTGTTTGGGCTGAGTACCGCCGAAAGGAAATTCAGAATCCCTCTCGAACACGCTCAGGGCAAACAGGTAAAAAAGGCAACAGCTACGTTAAATCGTAGTTCGGTCACCCCCAACCAAGACGCTTATTTCCTGGATAACACCCGCACCGCTGCCGACCAGATACGGGCAGGCAAGCCGGTTGCCCTTGTACTACGCGGCCTGAGGTTCGCCGCAATGAAATCGACCGTATCTGGGGCTCCGAGTAGCAACAGCCCCATCCACTTACGCATTCGCCTGTACGTGGCCTGGTCATTTTCGTAACCATGCCCCCAGCCTTCAAATTCCTCGAAAACACCGTTGGAATTTGCCGCCAGCACTTTACCGCCAGCCTCGTTTACTAACAGCGTTCCTGCGGCAAAATCCCATGTGTAGGCCCGGCCGGTGATCGAATACTGCATTGAACCCTTCGCCACGAGGAACTGTTCATAGCAAGAACTGCCACCGATTCGGTTTTCGCCGAATTTCCCTTTGAGGGGCTCCTGTACGTCGTATGTTCTGAGGAGCCAGCCGGGCCGGGCCGATAACACCCCCGGCATCGGAGCGCCGGTATCACTCGCGGGGCGCACCTGCACTTTCTCGCGGGAACCGTACATCCACGTACCGTTTCCTGAACGAGCGTGCATCATCAGAAAACCCTCGGCGTTTGGCCAGGGAATCCACATGGCCGCGGCCATTGGAACACCCCGAAACAGGGCTGCGACCGATACCGCGTGAATGACCGACGAATTGACGAAATTTGTGGTGCCGTCCACCGGATCGACAATCCAAATCCAGTCGGCAGCAGCGGGCTCATTCTCTGGCTCTGGCGGGTCTTCTTCCCCAAGCAACACGTGCTGCGGGAAGCTCTCGGTCATAATTTCGGCTATTAGCTTCTGAGCCAACTTATCGACATCAGTCACAAGGTCCTTGCCGGGAATATCACCTTTAGACGAAATCTCCAACACCCCTTCGAACCGGCTGGCCACCAGCTTCCCTGCGGCTCGGGTGGCGCGTATTACGGCCTGTTCAATATGTTCAAGTTCGGAGTTATCGAATTTCTGGGGCGTTTCCGCCGGTATCTTTTGCGGTGAAACTTGCGCTGGCGGTTCAGTCAATCTATCGAGACTCCATCTGCGTAATACCAGTAACAAAAGGCGAATCGGCAGTTTAAGCCAGGGCGAGTCCCAGGGCGGCTCAATAATCCCGCATTCGCACGGCGCTCGGGTAAGATTCTACGTGCAGGTTTGGGAAAAACTAACCGACTGCATTTTTATTACTGGCTGAGGTAATCAAGTTGAGTTCTTTGACGACTCTGAAATTTCGCAAAGACCGCGGACTGGTCACGCGCATGTACTTCACCATGTTCATGCTCGGCATCCTTTACGCCGTGTTCGCCCTGTTCCTGCTGGCTGCAGGAATGCAGATGATTTTCATTGGCGGAATCGTCGCTGTCATGGTCATTGTCCAGTACTACATGTCGGACAAATTGATACTGATGTCGACCGGGGCAAAACAGGTTACTGCCGAACAGGAACCGGCGTTGCACCGGATGATTAAGACCCTGGCCGACCGGTACGAAATGCCAATGCCCAAAGTGGCGATAATCAAAACGGCGATCCCCAACGCCTTTGCCACCGGCCGCAACCCGAAGAACGCCCTTGTTGCAGTGACCACGGGTATTCAGGAACGGTTGAGCGAACGGGAACTCCGGGCGGTTATTGGTCATGAACTTGCCCACGTTGCCAACCGCGATATGCGGGTGCTGGCAATCGCGAACTTCCTGGTTACTCTCACCAGCTTTCTGATGACGATGCTGTTCTGGAACATGCTGTTTGGCGGAATGGGTGGACGCCGGAACAACGGTGGCGGAGGCATGATGATGGTCTACCTTGTGACGATCATTGTGTATTTCATTGGTCAACTGCTTGTTCTTGCCCTCACCCGGTACCGCGAATACGGTGCCGACCACACGGGGGCGGAGATATGCGGTG
>CAYLWG010000172.1:0-6521 GCA_964387235.1 uncultured Dehalococcoidales bacterium | reverse complement strand
GGACCTCACTCAGTCGCAGAAAACGCTGTCGGTCTCGTTGCTCCAACGACGTCTGCGAATTGGGTACCCGCGTGCGGCGCGGTTAATGGATGAACTGGAAGACGAAGGTATCGTGGGAGCCGGTGAACCGGGCAAGCCGCGCCCGGTGCTTTAGCCCCAAACTGGCGAGCGTAGAATGGATGCAAGAAAGTCTCGGCGTGCAGTTACGCTTGAGCCCCCTACCCGTCAGGAGCCTGACGCACCGTTTTGGCAGATGTAACTCCACTTTTTCCAGAAAATGAGCCGCCGGAAAGGCGCACACCAAACGCGCCGTCGCCAGACTCGCTGCCGCCAGACGCGCTTCAGGCAAACGCGTCTTCATCAAATACACAGTCTGATCGAGAACCGGAAGGAAACGCCACGCCCGACGAACCCGGTTCGATTGACCTGGAAAGCCCGCGTCAGGCCTGCCTCGCCTGCGGTGCCAACCTTTCGGAATCGGCAGAGTACAGACGGCTGAGGGTATGCCCGGTCTGTGGATATCACTACTCGATTTCAGCCCGCCGAAGAATCGCAGCCATTGCCGATGAAGGCAGCTTCAAGGAGACCAGCCGGTGGATTCAATCCCTTGATCCGCTCGAATTCTCGCCTCGAATCTCTTACCGCGTACGGCTTTTGCAGGATCAGGCCCGCACCGGACTTTCCGAAGCAGCCGTAACCGGCACATGCTCGATTGGCGGAACCCCGGTTGTAATCGTAGTACTCGACTCGAGTTTTCTGGGCGGTTCGATGGGCGTTGTCGTTGGCGAAAAGGTCACGCTTGCGCTGGAACTTGCCGCACGGAAGAAGATTCCGTGTGTGGCAATGGTTACGTCTGGGGGCGCCCGTATTCAGGAGGGTGTGCTTTCGCTGATGCAGATGGCGAAAACGACGTTCGCCGCACGCACGCTCCGCGATAAAGGCCAGGCTTTCATCGTAGTACTGAGCAACCCTTCGACGGGGCAGGTGCTGGGCAGCTTCGCGTCGATGGCCGACATCATATTTTCTGAGCCGGGCGCGCATATCGGGTTCGCCCCTCTCGGAGACCTGCGAGCGGTTGACGGCAAACGTGTAGATATCGAACAAACACCAAACAAAAAAAAAAAAAGAGGTCATGTTGACGCGATTGTCAAGCGGGAGCACTTGAAGCACGAGATTGCTTCGGTTCTCGATTTAATTTCGCCAGAATTTCGCCTGGCATCATCACGCCGCGCCAGAGCGGACAACCCGGTGATACGGGCACGCGAGGCGTGGGAGATGGTCAAGCTGGCAAGGCACCCCGACAGACCGCGTGCACGTTTCTATATCGATAAAGTATTCGCCAATTTCTTTGAGTTTCACGGCGACCGTGTTTACAGCGATGACCCGTCGGTGATTATTGGCCTGGCACGTCTTGGCGGTCAGAGCGTCATGATTATTGCGCAGGAAAAATCTTCGTCGTCATTCAAACAAAATGGCGGCGGCCCGGCGGTTCGGCAGGGTGAAATAACGCCGGGTGGCTTCCGCAAAGCACGGCGCGGTGTGATACTCGCAGAAACGTTCAAGTTGCCGGTAGTTATGATTGTCGATTCGCCCGGGCCCCGGCTTGGAATTGATATGGAACAGCGGGGGCTGGCAAGCGCGATTGCCAGGATGATCGACCAGATGGGCCGCGTGAAAGTTCCGACTCTTTCGGTTCTTATCGGTGAAGGCGGTTCCGAAGCGGCACTGGCCTTTGGCCTTGCCGACCGTGTGCTGATGCTGGAAAACGCTATCTACACGCCTATCTCACCCGAACGCGGGGCGCAGACCGAATTGCACGATCCGCGAATGGCAGCCGAGATCGCTCGTGCGCTGAAGCTGACTTCCGTCGATTGCGTCGAGATGGAGATTGTTGACGATATTGTGCCCGAGCCCGAACAGGGCGCACACGCTTCGCCCGATGAGGCGGCAAGGTTGCTCAAGCGTATGTTGATGCGTGAGTTATCGGCGCTCGCAAGCAAGAATACGAACACTCTTTTACGCCGACGACAGAAGAAGTTCCGAAAAGTCGGGGAATACGGAAGCCGGTTCCGGATGGCGTTACGACGCGAGACTAAGGCGTGGCAGGTGGGCCTGGCAGCCGGGGTACGGGCATTTCGCAAGACTGGTGACGGTGATGGCGCTCCGCAGTTCGTGGACGACGAAGATGTCGCTGACGACGATATCGGGGTTGATGTTTAGAAACTATCCCAAAACGCGTTGACGGGCGAAGGCAAAATTCCTTGCCCCGCTGGGGATGGCTGCACACAGGTTGCCACGGTTGAACGAAAGTTATCGACGGTGGAGTCGAAGCCATCGAAAACGTGCTTTCATATTGGTAACTTCCCCTCACCCCAACCCTCTCCCAAAGGAGAGGGAGTTTTGGGATAGATACTTACCGCACGCGCCGCACCCGCCGGGTTACGCTGCCATTTTCCGGGCTTTCCAGTGCCGTTTTTTACGGGACAAACGACCCCGATTAGTCGAGTACCTGCACCGGGTTTTGTAGCGTTTCGCCGCTAAGGGCGCGACGGGCGTTCTCAAATGAAAAAACCAGCGCACGATCGACACGTTCTTGCGAGGAACCGGCCAGATGAGGCGTTAGCACTACGTTGTCCATGTTGAGCAGTGGCGAATCGAGCGGTGTTGACTCGACCTCTGTAACGTCCAGTCCTGCACCGAGTATTTCTCCCCTGTTCAGCGCATCAACCAGTGCGGCTTCGTCGTGAACCGGCCCCCTGCATGTGTTGATGAAGATCGCATCTGACTTCATCGCGGCAAACTCCCTTCGGCCCATCAGACCTGTGGTCGAAGATGAGAGCGGCACATGCACGGTTACGATATCTGAGCGGTCCAGTAGTTCGTCCATCGAAACACGGGTTACCTGCAGTTCCCGTTCCAGTTCGGCGGGGAATTCGAGAACATCGGTGTAGAGCGTTGTGGTCCCGAAACCAAGAAGCATTCGTGCAATACGGGTACCGATGTTACCGAGCCCGATGATGCCGACGATTCGACCGGACAGTTCATAGATCCGGCCAAACTGCCCCGATTTCGCGGGCTTCTGCCATGTACCGGCTTTGACTCCTTCAATGCCCTGCGGCAGTCGCTTGTGGACCATCATCATCATGCTGATCGCGTGCTCGGCGACCGAGGTGGCGATTGCCGGGGAGTTGTTGCAGACCTCGATGCCCATCTCTCGGATAGCCGGAACGTCGAGCCTGTCGAAACCCGCGCTCATAACCTGTAAAAGTTTCATCTTCGGCATTTTCGAGAGCATCTCGGTAGTGATCGATAGACCGTTGGTGATGATCGCCACCGCATCGGCCAGTGCGACGGTCTGATCGTCCTGCGGGTCGCCGGGGCTGACGACGGCCCAATCGAGGTCATTTGGCCCGAGTTCCAGTGCGCGAATGGTCCGTGCGCCATCGTGCTCGCCGTAATAGATAACGCTATGCCCCATGCAAAAACTCCGCTTTAGGTTTAGGTCGTTACTCAGAACTCAAAAAGCCACTTTGGGCCCGGCACTTGCTCTGCACCTGTCAGGTACGGGCAACCAGAAGATGAACGCACGGGCGAGAAGATATTCGTTCTGAAAGCAGGGTTTCAGATGGCATCTGAACCGCCAGCTGAAACTTCTCCATCAAGCTAATCTTCTCCCCGAAGAGAAGGAACCGCCGAACATGCCCGCCTACAAGGCTCCTGTAGTCGATCTAAGCACGTTTACACGGATTTTTATTTCTCGCCCGAGCCAGTTTTCGCCCGGTCGATAAGGGTGTGAATCAGGTCGGAAGAGATCAGTTTCACGATAAGAACCAGCCCACCAACAACGATCCCAACATCGTCAAGATAGCCCAGCACTGGGGCCCCGAAACTGGGGACGCGATAAACTTGTGATAGAGGTAACCATGAGCGGACAGGGATTGTTTGACCGGTCGGTGGTGGCCTTCAGTTGACGGTTTTCAGGCAGCAGCCTTTAGTCGACGCCACGAGTTGTCGCGCGTAGTCGCCAGAAGTCGCCCGCAGTCGCCAGAAGACTAATATCACGCTAACCGTCACCAATCCAGATACTGAAGAAACACACGGCCCGGTCGTTTCTCCCGGCCAGAAACATACGCGATCTGCCCAGATCGCAGCCATTGCGGTTGGTGGCGGTGCGCTTTTTCTCGCGGCTCTGGATTTTTCGATCAATGTAAACCTGCCGCGGTTCAGGGCTGATCTTGGTGAAACATTGATTAGTGTTCAGCTAATCATCATCATGTACCACGGTGCGCGCAGCGGTACAGGCTTCATCGCAGGTGGTATCGCCGATAGATTCGGGATCAAGTGGCCGTTAGCAGCGGGCATCGTGCTGTACACGGTCGCAGTGGGCTTCATTTCACTTCAGGACTCTCTCACGCCCATCGTTGCCCTGCGAATCCCACAGGGTATCGGCGTCGCAATCCTTTTCACACTTGGCCCCGCGTTGGTGGCAAGGGCATTCGGTTCACAGCGTCGCGGGGCGGCTCTCGGGGTTACTCTGGCTGCAATTGGTGCAGGAGCATTCGTCGGTACATTGGGCGGTGGTTTTCTGGGGCAACAGCTCGGGTGGCCAGCGATATTCTGGGCCCGGATCCCGATCGGCATAGTGCTGTTGATAGCTGCCGTTATCTGGCTCAACGGCGGTCTTGCGAGTGCCGTACCTGATAACAACAGTAATAGAAGGCGCTTCGACCTTCCTGGCTCAATCGTTCTGTTTTCGGCCCTGTTCATTCTGATACTGGCGCTATCGTTCGCCCGAGTCGGCGGATGGCTCACCACGCTTCCGTTATTGCTGTTCACCGCCACGGCAGTGCTGGGCTTCGTATTCGTGATGGGAAAGAAGAGCGGCAGGTTCACTATATTCCCGGCGGGACTCACGGGATTCAGCGGGTTCAAGTCGGGTGCGGGTTCGAATTTGCTCCTCACGCTCGCTTCGTTTGTGATGTGGTTTCTATTCCCTTTCTACGTTGCAGATGTGATGGGGCGCAGTGTGTTGGTGCTGGGTTCCCTTCTTGCCCTGATGGCCGCCAGCAATTTTGCAGGCTCGGCGATTGCCGGGTGGCTGGCCGACCGCATTGGAGACAGGCGAATTACGTTTGCAGGGGCTGCGATAACTGCAGTCGGCCTTGTAATGGCCGGAACTGCGGGTAGTTCGCCTACTATCGGAACCGTCGTTTTCGCCACTGCGGTGCTCGGGTTTGGTTTTGGGATTCACCAGGCGGCGGTGTATGCGCTAACTTTGCGGGGTACCCCGAGTGAGCATGTCGGCGCTGCTTCTGCTGCGCTATCGGTGTCCCAGACAGTCGGCACCGTCCTTTCGATTGCGCTGATGACTACGCTGCTTAACTGGCAGCAGTCGGTCAACGGAGGATCGTTTGTCGATGCGTACCGTTTCTCGTATATAGCGGCGGCTGGAATTGCTGTCTTAGCCGGGGTGATTGTCTTCAAAAACCCCGTAAACAGGCAATGATGTATGCACACGGCTCTATTAACCCGGTGAACCGATAATACTTGCGTCGCCCCGAAGGAAATCACATGGTATCCTTCCGCCACATTGGACATAATTGTTCATCGTCCCGCCGTACTGGATGGGGATATTAAACCGAACTACTTTTACCCGGCGTGTGCATTCACGCCCTGTTTGCGGGGGATATAAATGTCGACCCGGAATCGCCTGATTCTTGTACTGACCGGTGCATTTATTTTGACCGTCGTGCTGGCAGCTTGTTCCAGCGGACCAACGTTCACCGAGATCATTCACACTTCGACGGCACTGAACAAGGTCGAGAACGCCACGGCCACGGCCGAGGCTGTTTTTGCGGCCGGTGGTAACCCAGATGAAGTTGAGGTCGAAGTCGGAACGGGCAGCGCAGCGGAAAGACAGAACATCGCGGCTGCTGAAACAGCCACGGCCCTGGCCGAGCAGGGAATCATTTCGGAAGGCGTGGGTTCCGGCGGTGAAGTAAAACAGGGGGCAGCATTTGATGTTGATGTCCCGGATGGCCCGGCGGAGAGTGGAGTGATTATCGTCGATATCCCGCAGCGGGGTGCTGAGGGTACGGTGTTCGAGCCCGCTATCGTGAAAATCACGGTGGGTTCTACCGTGAAGTGGGTCAACGAACGCAGATCGGCAAGTAGTTCGGTCGCTGATCCCGGTCAGGACGATTTCTGGGATTCGGGTTCGATGTCCAAAGGGACGTTCGATAAAGAGCCTGCCAGCTTCGAGTACACATTCAACATCCCCGGTTGCTTCACGTATGTGTCGCTGTTCTCAGGAGATAGTGCAAGTGGTGCCGTCTGCGTTGTCGAAGGATAATAAAGACGCTTGAGATAAGCGAACAACGCGAGAAGGCCGCTCTGTTTTGACCTGCCCCCGATAGCGTTACCAATCATTATCTCGGAATTGCAACCAGTTGAAGCTTGGGCATGATTGCCTCAGGCACCGGTGGCCGGTATCCAAGTGAGCTGTGAGGCCGGATAGTGTT
>CAYLWG010000171.1:0-6527 GCA_964387235.1 uncultured Dehalococcoidales bacterium | reverse complement strand
CGACATCGATACCCTCGGGCGGTGCGATCTGTTCGTACAGAATCGTGAAGCCGTGGGCGAACAGCAGGGTCTTGCCTTTTCCCAGGTTCGGTTCAACATCTTCCCGGTACACCTTCGCCTGCGTAGTATCAGGCAGGCAAAACGAAATCAGGTCGGCTCTTTTTACAGCCTCTGCATTGGAAAGGACTTCGAGCCCGGCCTCTTCTGCCTTCTGCTTGCTGCGGCTGCCTTCGTAGAGCCCAACGACAACGCTGAAGCCACTTTCCTTCAGGTTCAGCGCATGTGCGTGGCCCTGCGATCCGTAGCCCAGCACCGCTATTGTCTTGTCGCGCAGTATCGAATCGTCGATATCTTTGTCGTAAAAGAGAGTTGCCATTTTTTGGTTTCAGCCTTGGGCCTGTGGATTAATGTTGTGTCGGCAGTCCCGACAGCTTTTCTAGCGGATTAAATTTCGAGCGGTATCAGACGCTCCCTGTCTCGCCTGTCGAGACAGGGAGTATGTAGGTCGATTTGCTGGCGTCGGACTGGAACAGGCCATCATCTTCACCTTCGACCAGAGTTCCCCGGCGCGTGGCGACCCGGCCGGTACGAATGACTTCTTCAAGCCCGAATTTTCGGAGCAGCTCGATCAGTGAATCGATTTTCTGCCGACCGCCCGAGATTTCCAGAACGAGGCTCTCGACTCCGATGTCGATCACGTTCACCCGGAATATGTTTACAAGTTCCAGTATTTCTCTTCGTTCGCTGGCGTCGGCCTTAACTTTGACGAGGGCCAGTTCGCGCCAGACGATGTTCTCTTCGGTGATGTCGTTAACTTCTACGACATCGATCAGGCGGTCTAGCTGCGCTGCCACCTGCCGAACGACCTCTTCTGGTCCTTCAACAACAAACGTCATGCGCGAAAGACCAGGCCGTTCCGAACGCCCTACTGCCAGACTCGCTATATTGAACCCACGCCTGCGGAACAGGCCGGAAATACGGGCAAGCACGCCGGGGCGGTCGTGCACCAGTGCAGTGATCGTCCTCTGATATGTACCGTTTCGTTGTGCGTCCATTAGTTGGGATCCTCTATCAGTTCTGCGACGCTCTGGCCGGCCGGGATCATCGGGTAAAGATCGTCGACTTTCTCGATAACGAAATCGATAACTACCGGGCCAGCATGGGCGTTTGCCTCACGAATCGCTCCTTCAAGCTCGTCTTGCGTCGTAACACGTATCCCTTTGATTCCGTACGCTTCGGCGAGCTTCACAAAGTCAGGGTTGCCCGTGTACGTTTCGGCCTGGTAGTCGCCATCGTAAAAGAAACCCTGCCACTGGGTAATCATGCCCAGATGGTTGTTGTTCAGAATCGCGTATTTCACAGGCAGATTATTCTCGACTGCCGTTGCCAGTTCCATCAGGGTCATCTGGAAACCACCATCGCCGCAGATCGACCAGACGAGTCGCCCCGGGTTGCCGACCTGCGCTCCGATTGCCGAGGGGACTTCGTAGCCCATCGTGCCAAGACCACCGGACGAGAGCCACGAGTTTGCAACGGTGAACTGGTAGTGCTGCGCAGCCCACATCTGGTGCTGGCCAACGCCGGTTGTGATGATCGCCTGGCCTTTCGTCACGTCCGAGAGAGCTTTCACAACGTGCTGCCCCATCAGCCGGTCGGTTTCCGGGATGCGGAGTGACGGGTGCTCGGCCTTCAGGTGCTCGATGTGCTGGAGCCATTCGACATGCGTGGTTTTGTTCACTTTTGGGATCAGCTGGGCGAACACGTCTTTTATGTTGCCAATGACAGGTGCTTCGACCTTAATCATCTTGTTGATCTCTGCCGGGTCGATATCAACATGAATTTTCTTCGAGCCGGTAGAAAAACGCTTCTTGTCGCCAACGATACGGTCGTCGAAACGGCTGCCGAAATTGATAATCAGGTCGGCCTGATCGAGTGCGAGCGATGCGTAGGCCATGCCGTGCATGCCCGGAAAGCCAGTACTCAGCACGTGGTCTTCAGGGAACGAAGATATCCCGAGCAGCGTCGTTATGACCGGTATCTGTGCTTTTTCTGCGAATTCCTTGAGTTCGTCAAATGATCGCGACAACACAACGCCATGACCGGCGAGGATCACAGGGCGTTCCGACTCGTTGATTAATTTGGCAGCCGCATCTATCTGGGCCTCATCGGCCTTACCCGGCACCTTGTAGCCCGGCAGGTCGATAGGCTCATCTGGGTCGTATTCGCCCAGTTCGGTAAATACATCTTTCGGTATATCGATCAACACCGGGCCGGGTCGCCCGGTACGCGCTATATGGAACGCCTCATGAATCGTTCGGCCCAAATCGTCAGCCCGCATAACAAGGTAGTTGTGCTTGGTCACTGGCAGCGTTGCGCCGGTGATATCGGTTTCCTGAAATGCGTCGGTTCCGATCGCGGCGCGACCGACCTGGCCTGTAATTGCAACAATTGGAACCGAGTCCATCATGGCCGTAGCAAGACCGGTGATCAGGTTCGTCGCACCCGGCCCAGATGTCGCAAATGCCACTCCGACCGTTCCAGTAGACCGAGCGTAGCCATCGGCGGCGTGCGCTGCACCCTGTTCGTGCCGCACCAGTATGTGCCGCAGTGCCGGGTATTTTGAAAGCACACCGTAGAGCGGGAGGATGGCGCCACCGGGAATGCCAAATACGACGCTTACACCCTCTTTGATGAGGGCTTCGACGACGATTTGACTACCGGTGAGGTGCTTTGACATAAGAGCTTCCCTGGCACGATTGCCGATTTTCGTTCTGGCAACTGCGCCCTGTTGATGGCTTTTTACTAATTTTTAACTTCGGGCGATAAAACTTTCGGCGGGCAAAAAAAAATCCCGCCCTCTATCCAAAGGACGAGACTTGCATCCCGCGGTACCACCTTTGATTGCCCGGTGTAACTGCACGCAAAAACACCTGACCACTCAAGGAACCGTAACGTGGCAATCCGTTTGACCCTAACGTAAACGCTCAGGCCAACCGCTCCAGGGCGAGTTCTCAAACTGGCACGCACCGGTTCACACCAACCACCGGCTCTCTCTTAGCGCGCCGCATTCGGTACTATTCCCGTTCACAGCGTTTCACACCTCGCAAGTATATGTGTCTTGTGGTTCGAGATGCAATTGTGTCCGCCCACAATGAAGTAGCAAAAAAGAATTACGTAGCAACTGGCTGTTCGAGTATCCGCGTGATGGACAGGGCAGGAATACACTCGTGCGGCTACTCCCTGCCATTCCGTTACGTTTATCTGGCTCGCTGGCCGGGAGGCAATCCAGAAATCCCGCTGGCCCATATCTGATCTCTCGAAATCCATTGACCTCAGAACCAGAACTCCAATTACGCAACTATGAATGGTCCGACATCAACGCGTTGTCAGACCTGCTGAATGACGCAGCGGCGCACGGACATCGGGACTGGCCCGAAAGTGTCGAAGGTCTGCGTGCCGACCTCGAGTATCCACGGGTTCAGCCCGAGAAGAATCTGGTTCTGGTCGAGTTCACAGGTGAAACTGAAACTGAACTCGCCGGTTATGCGATTGTCGAACCCGAACAGAACATCGGTCGTTCCGTGATAGGGCTGGCCTGTATAGCAGCGGAAAATCGAGAGGCCATCACCGGAATGTTGCTCGATTGGGCAACACGGCGGGCAGCCGAGTTCACGCCGCTCGCGCATCTCGCAACTCGTGATCACGAAACCGGGTTGAGCGGTTACGTTGAGCGTAATGGCTGGAAACAGGTGCGCAGCTACCTCAGGCTCGAAAACGGGCCACATCCTACGGTTGTTGGTGGTGTAGTTCCAGCCGGGTTCGGCGTAAGGACAATGCTGGGCCTCGACGAACTTGCCGAACTTACAAACTTGCAAAATGAGTCGTTCAAGGCCCATTTCGGTTTTTCGCCGAATACGGTGGATGAAGTGAAAGCGAAATTGCTTGCCCGAGGTGCCAGCATTGACGATGTCGTTATGATCCACGATTCGAACGAACGTCTCGTTGCTTATTGCTGGACACAAACTTATGAGCGTGCAGGTTCGAAGATCGGGCGGATTGGTATGACAGGGGTGCTGCCCGACGCTCGAGGACTCGGGCTGGGCAGGGCGATTGCCAAAGCGGGATTCAACCATCTGCTGGCACAGGATGTCAGCGCCATCGAATTGGAAGTCGATTCGGCCAATGCTCCGGCGGTAAAAATCTACTCGTCGCTCGGGTTCACCACCAAAAGCGAAATCAATTGGTGGGAGAAGGGGCTTTAGCCGCCGGGCGTGCGAGGCGGGGCCGTTAGTCGCCGGGCGTGCGAGGCGCACTTGGGCGACAGCGCAAGCTCCGCGGGGCACGCCAGGGGCGTTAGTCGCCGGGCGTGCGAGGCGCACTTGGGCGACAGCGCAAGCTCCGCGGGGCACGCCAGGGCGTTAGCCGCCGGCTGCTGGCATTGCGGCTACGACCTGTTCCGGGGCCAGTTCACGGTACAGCGCCAGCAGCGAATCGGCCGAGCGGTCCCAGCCCAGCGTTTCGGCGTGAATCCTGGCTGCAGCACCCATATGCGAGCGCAGTACGTCATCGTTCAGCAACGTACACAGGCGTTCGGCCATCGCATCGGCCTGGCGTGACGGAACAAGATATCCAGTCACGCTATCAAGCACTATCGTCGGAATTCCTCCGACATTCGATGCGATCACTGGCCGACCACAGGCCGCCGCTTCTAGCGCCGCCAGCCCAAAGCTTTCGTAATGCGATGGAAGCACACAGACGTCGGCAGCGTTGTAGTGCACAGGCAGTTCTTCCTGTGTGACATTTCCAATGAACCGAATCGATTTGTTCAGCTTCATTCGGGTCGCAAGGGCCTGAAGTCTGGCTTTTTCAAGCGAATTTTCACCGCCACCAACAACATTCAGGCGGATCGAATTCGAATTCTCAAGACTGGCCACTGCCCGGAATAGGAATTCCAATCCTTTCAGGGGTTCCAGTCGGCCAACGAAGAGGATGTTCTTTTCTTCGCCGTACCCGAGGTGTTCTTTCGATTGATGCTGGGACATCGGGCGGAATCTGGCGAGATCCACTCCCGGTGGGATGATATTTATCTTGTCGGGTTCAACACCACAGAATTCGACTATGGAGTCCCTTTCGTCGGTGGACCAGACGATAATTGAATCTGCAGATCGAGCGACCTCAAGCTCCGAGTTGTGACGTTGCTCCACTTCCGCACCAGCTTCTTCAGGATGCCCTCGACGTTTCATTTCGGCCATCGTGTGGAAGCTCGTAGCGTGCGGGACGCCCCATTCGGAAGCCAGCCGCATGCCAACCAGCCCGGACAGCCAGTAGTGAGTGCTGACTAGATCGTAGCGCAGGCGGTTCGCAACGCAGAAGCGTCGCATCTGGCTGGTGAACTGGGGTAGCAGCTTGTAAACACCAGTTTTATCGAGAGACGGCACGCCAGCAGGCAGGTGGATCAATCGCGCTCCCGGGGCGAGCATGATCACCTGCGGATCAAGTGGGTCGTGATGCCGGGTGAAAACATCCACTTGAACGCCGCGGGCCGCCAGCCGCTTCGCCATTTCCAGGATGTAGATATTCATGCCACCGGAATCTTTGCTGCCTGCCTGGCGCAAAGGACACCCGTGGACCGTGATGAAAGCTATCTGCATATTGGTGCTTGAGTCACTTCGCCTGGTTACCACTCTGGCGTGTGGCTGTCAGGGCGAACACCGCTCGGTCGGTACCGCCCAGATGATACTTGTACGCTTCGTTACCCCGCATGAAATCGAACACCTTGAGTCCTTCGGTAATTGACCTCTTTATGGTCAGGGCATGGTTCAGGAGCCCGACTGAAAGATTGGAACGCGCTGGATTGTATCCGCTGTTGTAAAGGTAGCGAGTGTTTCTACACACGAATGAAAGTGAAGTCGCCACTTTTTCGCCGTCGAGTTCAAGGAAGGTCAGCCTTGTCGCACCTTCTCGCGCCAGTGTCACGGCGACCGTGCGGAAAAAGCGCTCGCGATCCGCAGTCATGAACTCTGCTTTATCGGGAGTACTCATGCGGTGCAGGGCCATAAATTCGCCCATCGCCGCTTCGATATCTTCGGGCCGGTTCAACTCGAATTGCCTGATCTCACCTGCCGCTTCAAGCCTACGCATTTTGCGGCGCAGTTCGTGGCGGTCTTTCTTCCTAAGTGCGGCAAGGTAATCGTCCCACGATGCCGGAAGTTCCAGACGAGGGGCAACATCTTCCTGTTTTATCTCGACGTTCCAACCAAGATTTTCAGCGAATTTACTAAATTCGGTGATCGTGGAGGAGTTGCCGGGTATCGACTGTAGATTGATCGATTCAACACCCGGCATCTCATCGACTGCCCTGACGACAGCTTCCAGAGAACCACAGTCCGAACGGTCGGCCGATAGAAAATCATGATAGTCAACAAGGTCGGTACTACCGAGGAAGCTGATCTCGTTGCCGCTTATCATCAGCGGTGCGATCATTTTTATATCGCCTGAATCGGAACGGACGGCCAGTAGTTTCAGTT
>CAYLWG010000170.1:0-6663 GCA_964387235.1 uncultured Dehalococcoidales bacterium | reverse complement strand
GTCGAGCATCTGGTACAGGCGCTGGTCGCTGCCGAATACAAGATCAAGTCCCTGCTGCCGTGCCGTTGAAACATCGATCCACGCCCCGACGATCGAAGCCAGGTCCTTGAGTAGATCCGATTCGATCAGCTCGTACGCCGTGCGGAGTTGTTCGTCATGGCCGAGTTGTGCAGGTATCCGGTACGCCCATTCGACAAATTCTCGCAAAGGGTCGTCATATGCCGATTGCGGTATCGGCCATCGCCAGTCGGGCGTGAACAGAGTTTCGCGTTCTTCTGCGGCAATTCTGAAATCGACCACAAACCGCTCGCTCATGCTGAACCTCGCAAGCGGACTATCGTTTTCTGGCGACTGCCAGCAGCATCGTCTCTTTCGAGAAGCGCACCAGCACCCGGTGTCGTCGTTGTTGGCTGTCCCGCCACTTCATCGAATCCGGGAGCTTTCGCACGAACCACGGAATGAATTTTAGAAACGGCATTCGCCAGGTAAACGGCAACTGGTATATATCTTCGATCCGTACTTCGTCGAAGCCGGTCATTCGCAACACCCGGTCGATCGTCCTCAACGTGTACGGTCGGATATGAGTCGGGTCGTCATAGAAGTTCAGTTTCTGCGAACTCCAGTTCGGGGTCATTACAACAACCGAACCGCCCGGCTTTAGTACCCGATAAATTTCGGCCAGAAAGTGTTCCCAGTTTTCGATGTGTTCGATCACCGATTTTGTGAACACTACATCGAAGGAATCATCGGGAAGCGGGAACGCCTGATCTCCGATTTCGGCTATCACCACCCTTGCATCGATCTTCAGAGATTCGAATGTTTTACTGGCATCACCGTCTCGGTCAACCGTGGTGATGTTGAAGTACCGCGAAAATACGGCGGCCTGTGCACCCCTGCCAGCACCGACATCCAACAGCGATTTTGTGGGAGCGCCATCTGAGCCTAACGACGGGCCACCGAGCCACGACTTAACGAGATAATCGACCAACTGGTGAGCGTAGTCGCCCGGCTTCAGGTTGAGGTCTTCGTAAACGATGTCGAGGTAGCTCAAGTGTTCACCATGCTGTCCACCCGCCATCAACGACCATGGACGACCCGGTCATATACGACGACGCGTTCGACGCCAGGAAAATAAACGGCCCGTTCAGTTCGGAGACGGCTGCCATTCTTCCCAGTGGTGACATTTTGGCGAAGTTGTCTTTGAACCACTGCGGGTTCTCGTTTTCAACCCCGTGCGGAACGATACAGTTGACCCGTATGCCCTGCTTCGCGTAATGGGTCGCAAGATACCGCGTGTAGTTCGGGATGAACGATTTTGTTGCAACATAGTCGACGGGTTTCACCAATGGTTTGCCCGGTGCAGGCGGCGTGTACAGATCGTTGTTCGGGCCGACAAGTGAGTAAGTCGAAGCGGTGAGGATGATATTGCCCGAGCCCTGTTTCAGCATCTGGCCGCAGACGCTCTGGGTGACGTTAAAAGTTCCGGTTATATTCACATCGACAGATCGTTTCCACAGGTCGATTGGGAATGATTCAAACCGTCCGTCAGCACCTTCCGGCGCAGTCTCATCGAACTTGGCGTCGATTGCCGCAAGGTGAATCAACACATCGATTTTGCCGAAGCGTTCGACTGCCAGGGCCGTCATCGACGCAACGGATTCACGGTCGGTAATATCGACTGAAACAGGCAGTGCTTCAGTCAGGATTCCGCCGGGTGATTCGGCCATAAAGGCGGCGATATCATTCTCGGACGAAAGATCCGAAAGGATCAGGTCGGCACCTGCACCTGCGAAGGCAGCAGAAATTTCGCGGCCTATAAGCCCCATCGCACCGGTGATGAGAACGGTTTTGCCTGCGAGGCTGAATATGTCGAGACTTTGACTGGAATTATCAGGGCTCATGGCTTTAGTTCTAATATTCCCTGTTTCTTACTGATCTAATTTTCCCCTGCGGTGGCTCTCAGGGCGACTTCCAGCGCAGCTCTTCCTTCTGCGAGTCCGGGCATTGGCGTAGCACCTGTCGCAATGCACTCGAAGAAATGCTCGATCTCGCTTATGAACATGTTATTGCGTTCGAACGAATCGGATATGTCGATGACCTCAACAGGTTCCGGCATTTCTGGCTCGAAAAACTCAGCGCGAGATGCATAGTAATCGAAATTGATGCGGCCGTTCGTCCCAACGAATTCGGTGTTTCGGGCCGCGGGACGCTGGTAATAGTCGAGGTGCAGACTGGCGGTTGCGCCGCCCACTCCACCAATGAGAATGTCGATGCCGTGCCCGGTATTTATTTCGAGGTCGCTGTGCGTATTCACCAGGCCATGAACCGTTCCGGGTGTGGACACAGAGTCGCCCAAGAACCACAGTGCTGTATCGATCTCGTGGCTCAACGTTAGTGCCGGGCCGCCACCCATATCCCGATTAGCCGCGTATGTCTCTCGATAGTTCTCCCACGGATGCCAGTCGGGAAGGTACTCGCCCCACTGGCTCCTGATGTGGACCAGATTGCCTATCTGACCTGCAGAAATACGTTTTCTGATTTCTTGCAGCAACGGGTGGAACCGGAGCATGTAGCCCACCATCACCCGGATATTATTTTCTTTAACGATCTGTTCAAGTTCTGCAACGTGGTCGATAGAGTGGCTCAGTGGTTTTTCGATGAATTGGTGTGCGCCAGACGCCGCGGCCTTTAGCGCAACTTCCACGTGCCGGTGGCTCGGGCCACATATAAACACTGCGTCTGGCCCGAACTCCGTCAGCGCCTGATCGAGTTCGCTGAATGTCGGGTAGTCGGGCAATGGCGCGTCGATAGTCGATTTACCTGACCTGTGGAAAGCGATCTGCCGGTATCCAAGGCCTTCGAGGTTGGCAAGGTGTCGCCGTCCGATCGAGCCAAGGCCGGAAATCAAGATTCGATAATTGATGGCACTACGCATTCGATCGATGCAATAACCCGTTCCGCCCTGGCGAAAGATTCTATGTGGTCGATATCGACGGCATGTTCAAGTTCGATGATAAACGGCCTGATCTCAGAACCAGTCATCGAACCCGATTCGATCACGCTGGTCCTCATAATGTCCAGCGTGCCAGTCTGCCACCAGACCTCTGGCAGGGCCTGCCGTGGCATATTGAAAGGTTCTGCCACACCGTCGATCGTGAGCAGCGGGGTGAGAATTTCGCTCTCGATACGCCACATTTTGTACGGGGTTGCCGGGGCCGGTGTAACCGCACGTATGCTGTCGGTAGCCGGATTATTTAACAGTGCCTCTATTCCTGCATCCACCTGTCCCGGCTGCCTGACCGGGCTGGTCGGGCGCAACTGGACGATTATGTCGGGCCTGTAGTTTTCCCTATTTAGCAATTCGCTTAGAACGTGCTGAAAAGCGTCGATGTCTTTGCTATCGTCCTGCGCGAGGTCGGCTGGTCGCATGAACGGCACTTCTGCGCCGTATCGGCGTGCGACAGCGGCAATTTCTTCCGAATCAGTCGAGCATATGACCCGGTTAACGAGCTTTGCCTGGAGCCCCGCGGCGATGCTGTATGCGATGAGCGGGTGACCGGACAGCGGGAGCAGGTTTTTGCCGGGAAGCCCTTTGCTTCCGCCGCGTGCCGGGATTATCGTCAGTATTTCGGTCAATTGTTCAATTGCTTTTGCAAGTTAGAAGTCTTTATAGAATCGTGCCATGCGCAGGCGAAGTTTGCACGAACACGGGCCGTGCTGATCCGACCGAGTACGCCTGAACACATCAGGATTTGTGCCTATGGTCCCAGAGTTCCTCGTACATATTGATGTATTTGCCGACAACCTGCCGGTGATCGAACTCATTTTTCGCCCGTTCCAGAGAGGCAGCGCCGTAACGCTCGCACAGATCGGGATCGTCAGCCAGTTCGACAACCGCACGGGCAAGGGCGGCTGAATCGTGGGTCGGGATTAGCGTGCCGTTCACACCGTGGGAAATGGCCTCTCTTACGCCCGGCATGTCGGTGCCGATCAGCGGAAGACCAGTAGCGGCGGCTTCCAGCAGAGTTCGGGGTAGCCCTTCGCGGTAGAACGTGGGAGTGGTGACGACGTTAGCCATTGCCATAAGTTTCGGCACATCCTCGCGCCGACCCGTAAAAATCACATCGCCATCAGCCTTCCACTGCGCCAGAGTCGCCTCTGGCAGCGACCGTTTATTGCCGGGATCGGGAGCCCCGACCATAACGAACGCGATATCCCGACGGGTTTTCTTCAGAATGCGGGCGGCCTCGACAAACTCAAGCAGCCCTTTGTCGAGCTGCAGGCGGCCCACGAATAGAGCAATAAATGTGTTCTCTTCAATCCCAAGCGACCTGCGAAGTTCAGGCGCTTCCGCTGAGTTTCGAGTGCCGGGGTGATACTCCGTCACATCGACACCTGAGCCGCCAGCAATCAGACGCCCTTTGTCCTGGACCAGTCCGCCGTACGCGTGTAGCAGTTCCATATCATCGGGGTTCTGGAAGGCAACTTCGGCAGTGAGCCGGTTTGAAAATCTGTACATCATCAGGTTCAATCGCCGGGCAAATTTTCCGCCCAGCCCCGGTCGGTAAACGAAGGTGTATCCCAGCCCGGTAACGGTCGAAACGGTAACGGGCACACCGGCCAACTTGGCTGCGAGCGGCGCGTAGATGTTGGGCTTCGTGTGAAAATTCTGAACGATGTCGGGTTTGATTCGCCTGAAGATATTGGCAAGACCGGCGATAGACCCGATTTCGGCGAGTGGGTTCCGGCCGCTACGGCTCAATTTCCATTCAACGTATTCGGCTCCACCGGTCACAATACGGTCGTTCCATGCGCCGCTTGCAACGACTGCGAAGACCTTATAGCCGTTTTCCCGTAGCAGCCTTACCCACGGCATGCGCAGCCTGTAGAAAATCTCGTTTTGGTTAACGACCAGTGCGATGGAAGTCGGTTTGTCTTTTTTTTGTCGCTTGGGCAATAGTCTGCGATGTTGATAGGTCGCGTAGTGCGACCGGATTACGGTTTACGAACCAGGCCAATGGGCGATTCTTTGCCCTGGCCAATTATCGTTGGTTCCCGGCCCCAGTCCCTCGTAGCATCGTAGAGTGCATCGTTGCTAACGTCGTCTGAAACCAGCATTCCGCCATTTTGAATGAATGGCCATGCCGCCTGGTATTCACGCAACTGGTTCGAATAAGAGTGTCGAGAATCGTGCAGGAAAATATCGATCTGCCCCAGTTCTTCGAGGACTTTTGGCAGCAATTTCTGCGATGGCCCTATCCGCAGTTCCCAGCGGTTACGCAGTTCCCGCGGCACCAGGTAGCCGACCTCGGGCAATAGCTCGGTATTCGGCGTCGGCAGGTCGATGCTCACCAACCGGCCAACACTATTTTCTTCCATCGCATGAAGAATCGTCCACGAACTTACACCCGCCCCAACCCCGGTTTCGATAACTACTTCTGGTCGTAGCAACCTGATGAGCGCGTAGGTCGTTGCGGCGAGTTCCGTTGTTGCCGACCACCTGATGGTCATTCCGGGGTCTTTGTCTTTTTGGGCCAGCAGAAAATCCGGCAGGTCGTTCAGATATTTTTCTATTACCGATTTATCAGCACCCGTAGCCTGAGCGATTCCCTCAAGCACTGGCAACTGACGTTCGGCGTAGTAGTTGAGTTGCGTTCGGTGTCGCGGTGTAACGATGCGGTCGTCGATGAATTCCGCTGCCCATATCGAGGCAAGTCGGGGGGTTTTGAAAAAACGAGCTGTTCGAATGAGTGATGCGAGCATTAGATATGGGAGTCCGGGGTTGTGGCGATCTGCGAAGAAGGCTTCGTTAAGCCGAGTAGTTGGTGGTACAGGTCGTCGAGTCGTGTCACGTAGTTGTCAACCGAGTAGTGCTGCTCGGCACGCCGCCTGCCAGCACTGCCCAGTCGGGCCTGTAGTTGCGTATCACCGACCAGTTGTACCAGTGCGTTCGTCATGGCAGCGATATCCACCGGAGAGACGAGTATCCCGGTCTCATCATCGATGATCGCCTCCGGGGTTCCTCCGACTCGTGTCGCGATCACCGGCTTGCCTGCGGCCATCGCTTCGATAGCGGTGCGTGGGAACCCTTCGGTCAGCGAAGGCATCAACACGCTGTCGGCGGCAGAAAGTAGGTCGGGCAGGTCATTTCTCACACCAAGAAATGTAACGGCTTCTTGCACTCCAAGCTCGATTGCCAGTTTCCGAAGATCGCCGAGTTGTTCGCCCTCGCCGGCCAGCGCCATATGTATGTTCGGGTGTTGGGCCATTGCCGAAGCAAAAGCCCTGATGCCGTACTCAACGCCTTTTACCGGGCGCAGTCGCCCCACATAAAGGACCAGGTGCTGGTCGTCTTTAAGCCCGAGTTCCGACCTGATTTCTTGACGCCTTAGTGGCCCTGCGTAGGCGTCGAGATCGATCCCCGACCTGACAATCTCGATCTTCGCGGCGGGCACTCCGAGACCATGTTGTATCGCTTCGGCCCCAGTGTCAGAATTGACTTCGACGGCATCGGCCAGTGGGTTAGTCAGCCTGGTCGCGAGTCGGCCCCCCAGGCTCGCCTGTACGATAGTCCGCTCCGAACTGAAGATTGCCGGAACCCCGGTAAGTCGCCCGACCATTCGCCCGAGAACGTTGCTGTGGAGGAGATACGTGTGGAGAACA
>CAYLWG010000169.1:0-6674 GCA_964387235.1 uncultured Dehalococcoidales bacterium | reverse complement strand
TCCTTTTGGACCATAAATCTTGTGGCCGGAAAGGCTCATTAGATCGACACCCAGATCATTTACGCTAAGCGACAATTTCCCTGCCGCCTGCACTGCATCTGTATGAACAAGAACGTTTGCGCCAACACGTCCGGCAGCTTCCCGCACTTTCTCCGATATTGCCGCAACGTTCTGGATGGTTCCAACTTCGTTGTTAACCAGCATCACGCTGGTAAGGAATGTATCGGAGCGGACAGCCGCAGCGAACTCGTCGGGATCGACCCTGCCTGCGCTGTCTACTCCAACGTAGGTGGCTTCAGAGCCCACCTTTTCGAGCTGTTCAACCGGATGTATCACCGCATGGTGTTCTATCGCCGTCGTAACGATATGCCCACCCGTCTGTGAAGCTGGCAAAGCCATCTGTCTTGCGGCGGTTACGCCTTTGATAGCGGTGTTGTTCGATTCCGAACCACCGCCCGTAAAAACAATCTCGCTAGTTCGTGATCCCAGCACGGCGGCCACCTGTTCGCGTGCCTCGTCCAGGCCATAACGGGCTTCGCCAGCCAGTGCGTACAAGCTCGAAGGGTTGCCGAATTTATGGGTGAAATAGGGCAACATTTTTTCGAGCACGTCTTCACGCACTGGAGTCGTGGCGGCGTGATCGAGATAGTTGATACGGTCGTCGTTCATATATGCAGTTCAGAATATTCCAGAACCAACTTTATGGAGTCTGTGCAATTCATTATCGGCCCAAAACGGTCAACATTCCCGTGTATCCGTCTGCGGCAGGCTTGGGTAACATACTCGGGTTTGGAAACCGCATGGTAAAAAATGCCGTATCCACCTGCCGTGTGACACGCGTCATATTTAATTTTGGCAGAATAGTTCTTCCTTGAAGTTATCGGCTGCGATGCGGCCATGACCGGAGCGAATAGTTGATTAAGATCGAGCACATGTCGAAGAGTTACGGCCCTTACCCGGCCGTGATCGACATTTCATTTGAAGTGCTCAGGGGCGAAATCGTAGGTTTTCTCGGGCCAAACGGCGCTGGCAAAACCACGACGATGCGGGTGATAACAGGGTTTACACCGCCTACAGAAGGCATTGTGACGGTTTCTGGTTACGATGTTGTGACCCACTCGCTCGATGTCAGGCGTCACATTGGCTATCTCCCCGAAACAGTTCCGTTGTATTTGGATATGACTGTTTGGGACTACCTGACCTACATGGGCGAGATCCGGGGAATGAACTCGAAGTGGGTCAAAGAACGCCTGCCCCTGGTGATAGACATGGTAAAGCTGGGCGAATATCAAAACACGTTGGTTGGCCGCCTATCGAAGGGATACCGGCAGCGCACCGGGATTGCGCAGGCTATCTTGCACGAGCCTGATGTACTCATCATGGACGAGCCGACCATCGGCATCGACCCGGTCCAAGTGGTTGAAACTCGGGAATTAATCAGTGATCTCGGGCGAGAACACACGCTTCTGCTCAGTTCGCACATACTCCCGGAAGTCAGCGCTATTTGTTCACGCGTACTCGTGATAAACGACGGCCGTATCGTTGCCGATGACGACCCGGACGCCCTTTCGGAGAAACTTCAGCATGCCGAACGTATCGAAGTGAGTGTCAGGGGAACTGACACCTCTGCATTCATCGGCGCTATGCGAGAGATCGCAGTGGTCATCGATGCAAGGTCAGACCAGCGAGTGTCAATGGTTCAGCGTGCTGAACGTGAGAACTTCCTGCCGTTCATTGTCGATGCACGGCCCAACAGCAATGCGGCCGAGTTGGTCGCGAAAACGGTAATCGATAACGGCTGGGGGTTGTCGAACCTGACACCCATGCCAATGACACTCGAAGAGATATTCCTCGAACTAACAACAGAAGAAAACTTAGGCGAATAGGCATTGCGTTTCATAACTGTAATTGCGGCCAAAGAAATCCGCACATATTTTTCATCGCCAATGGCCTACGTGGTATCGGCGGCATTTCTGGCGATAACCGGCTTCTTCTTCGTCGCTTCGGTATCCGATGCGTTCGCTGAAGCAAGCATCCGAGGCTATCTTGCGGGTGCAGTATTCTTCATGATTTTCATGTCGCCGGCACTCACGATGCGGCTCATCGCAGAAGAACAGAAGCTGGGAACGCTGGAACTGCTGCTTACATCGCCAGTGCGGGAGTTCGAAATTGTCATTGGCAAGTTCATCGCAGCCTTTGTAATGACGGCGATCATGATCGGGGCTTCGTCGTACTTCGTCCTTGTTCTGTTTATTTATGGCGACCCGGACATCGGCCCTCTGCTCAGCGGGTTCCTCGGTCTTGGTTTGTACGCTGCGGCGACTCTGGCTGTGGGTCTCTTCGCTTCAGCGTTGAGCAGCAATCAGATAGTGGGCCTGATCGTCGGATCAGGGATTCTCACAGCATTGACGATCATTGATTTTGTTAGCGCCCGGCTTACGGGTATTGGAGCACAGGTTCTCGATGCCTTCCAGTTGGGAGCTTCGTTCTCGGTGTTCGATCTCGACAGTTTTGGAGTTGCATCCGGTGGGCATTTCGCAGATTTTGCGAAGGGCATCGTTTCCGTTTCAGATATCGCTTACTACCTTTCACTAACAGCAGTGTTCTTGCTCCTCACGGTTCTCGTGCTGGAAGCAAGGCGATGGCGCTAGGCCCGTAGATGTCCACAGAAAAGCAGAACACGCCCGATAGCAGGCCATCAGCCGATTCCATCCGTGAGAAGACCTCTGTATTCAGAAGTCTGAAAGACAATTCTCAATCGATACGACAGGCCCTTGCCTTCACCGGTATTGGTGCAATCGTTATCGGCGCATTGATATGGATTTTCTTGCGCGGGCTCGAAGGGCCGGCATTCATCGTTGTGGGCGCTGGTCTCGGGTTGCTGGCTATCGATGCCGTTATATCGCTCGCGACCGTCAGAAAGGCGGTATTCGGGCGAAGGGGCCGGTACGGGTTCAACACGGCAATCGTGTTCATCGTTTTCCTCACTATCGCAGTAATTGTCAACTTCACCCTGCTTCGGGCACTTGATCGACCGAATCCCGCCGGCTGGCTCCGTATCGATACCACTGCTACAAAACAGTTCCTGCTTGAGGAACAAGTTATTAATACGCTGGAAAACTTGAAAGAGCCGGTGAAAATCACTGCCTTTTTCACCACAGACACTGCGGCGGACGCTGCCGCATGGCGTGAGACTCAGGACATGTTGAGCGAATTTCGGCGTCGTTCGACTGCGTTCGAGCTTTCTTACGTGCTGGTCGACCCGGATTTGAACCCTAACGTCGCTACAACTCTTGGCGTCACCCGGTTCCCGGCCCTCGCCATTGAAGGAGTCGAAAGTCGACGAACCGAAGTTGTCGTTGGCACAGACCCCGCTGAAGGATCATCTGTATTCACCGAGCAACAGCTGGTAACAGGGCTGCTTGTAATCAACCAGATAGCCCAGAAGATGGTCGTGTTCATCGCAGGTCACTCGGAACGCGATGTAACGCAAACGGTCGAGAACACCGGCTTCGGGTTGGCCGGGTCGGCACTGAACCGTGAAAACTACATTGTTCTGGTAGAAACGCTCCAGGAACTGGGTACGAGGATGGCGCTGGGCGACCCACAGCAAATCCCCGCGGTAATCGTGTTCGCCGGGCCTGTTCAGGACCTGCTGCCTATCGACCAGCAGGCATTGCTGATATACGCCCGGGCCGGTGGCAGCATTCTTTTCATGTTCGAGCCAAACGAAACGCCTGATACTTTCAAACAATTCCTATCTCGTTACGCGGTTTCCATCGGTTCCGGGGAGGCCGCCGACATCGCCAGTTTTGTGGCACCGAGCCCTACGTTCATCCAGGTCAAGAAGAGCAACGCCCAGCTACCACCTCACCCGGTGACCGATGGTTTCGAAGTCCTTTATCTACCCGGGACCACTCACTTCGCCTGGGGCATCGACCCGCAGTCAGTGCCCCTTGCCGACGATACAACCCCGCTAATCCGCCAGGCGATTCTCGCTTCAACGACACTCAGCAGTTGGTCAGAAACCAACCCGGATGTGCTTGAATTCAATGTCGAATCGGAACTTTCGGGACCGCTTCCAATCGCAGTGGTTGTTGAAGCCGTCGGCGAGCTTTCCGGAGGCGTATACCAGGATGCCGATGGCCTTGTCAGCCTGAACATGATTCTTATCGGGGATACAGACTTCGCCTCGAACAACTATTTCGGTTCTGCTAACAACGCCGATCTGTTCGTAAATTCGGTGAACTTTCTGGCTAAGGATTTTGAACTGATCTCGATCCGGGCCAAGACCGATGCAAACCGCCAGTTGTTCCTGACGCGTAACGAACGCGATTTCGTGCGCTGGTCCGGCTGGTTGCTCATGCCAACTCTTATCAGCCTGCTCGGTATGTGGGCCTGGTGGAAGAGGCGCTAAGAAAATGAATTTACGCCTATTGCTCGTCCTTATTACCGTGCTGTCTTTTGCCGCTATTGGGCTGACCTGGTTTCTCACCACCCCCGAAGCAGAGGTCAAAGAGGAGCTGCCCCCGTTCTTCTACACGCTTGCACCCGATGACCTGCGAGTTATCGAGATTCAGACTGGGGAATTAAGTGCCAGCTGGTCGCTGAGAGAAGGGACACGTCGCTGGTACTTCGATGATTTACAGAATGTCCCAACTGATCTTTTCAGGTGGGGTGGCATCACTCAACTGCTCAGTGGGCCACGCACACAGCGGGTACTCGCATCTGAAATCGATGATGCGACTCTTTATGGCCTTGATAACCCCAGTTCAAGCATCACGGTGACACTCCGGGATGGTTCACGGGTGAAGCTGTATCTGGGCGATAGGACTCCGGATGATATTAATCATTACGCACGGATAGAGGGCTTCCCGCAACTGGTACTGGTCGATGCGACATGGGGTGAGGTGTTGGAGCGCCTTGTCACCGAGCCTCCGTACCCAGACTGGTATTTCACGCTCAACGGAACCGTTCGAGAGGTCATTCTTTTTGACAATAACGAGGTCGTTCGCGCCTACGGCTTCAACCGCATCGACGAGGTCTGGTCGATATGTAACTTGCCGCTTGAATCTGACCCTTGCAGTGGCGATCAACTGGCAGATGGCGATGCCCTGGCCGTTGAGCTTGATCATTTCGGTAACCCGGTAATTGGTGGCGCAGTTGCGCTTAACCTTCTCGACGATACGGAATACGAGCCGTATGGCACGACTCTGACAGCGCCGTACATCGCCGTGCGAATCGAAAACGTCAGGGAAGACGGTGTGACCGAAGTCACAAGGATAACCATGACGATCGGCGATGTTACCGAGGATGGTAAGTTCCGTTACGCGGTGGCAAACGAAACTTCGGACGTGATCACCATCGATGCCGTGTGGGCCGACCGGCTGCTTGATCTGTTCTTCGGCAAACTGTTGGTCGCTCGCTAACTCCGAGTTTTGCCGGGCAATGGCGCATGCCGCCCCATACAGTCCACACGGGCCTGTGAACATCGCCCCCCTTCCGGGTAACCGATCCCCCCAGTTCCCGGCCTTACACAACAGCTCTTCGAACCGCGGCAGTGCCTTACATGCTGCGGAACGCGTCCTGCCCGAATCCCTTGCCCGAATCCAAAATTAAGTCGTCAGGTTCCGGTACAACTGCGGCAAGCGAATTGGTAGCAGAGAAATATCTGGCAGAACCTCGTAACTGAAGTCGTCCATCATCGTCTTCATGTAGTCGTGACCGGCCTTGTCGACCGTCAGGCAGAACGGTGTGATTCCCATCTGCCGGGCTTCGACGAGCGCCTGCCGGGTGTCGTGCACCGCATACTCCTTTTCGACTCCTTCACGAGAGTAGCCGCGATCTTGTGGCCGCCCGTCAGAGATCAGGAACAGGAACCGTGACCGTGCCTCCACTTCAGCGAGCTTGGCCGCTGTGTGTCGAATGGCTGGCCCCATGCGGGTAGCGTGCAGGGGCGCTATACGGTCTATTCGACGTGCCACGATTTCAGTGAACTTCTCGTCCATATCTTTAATCGTGTAGAACTCGACGTTTTCCCGGCCATACCCCGAAAATCCAAAAATCCCATATGTGTCGCCAAGCATTTCGAGAGAGTTGACGAGAAGCGTTATCCCTTCCTTCTCAACATCGACAATCCTCTTGTACGTGCGGCGCATGCCCTCCGAACGGCGAGAGCGCAACCAGACCATGTATTCAACCGGGTCGTCGGGCGCTCCCCAATCGTCGGACGGTTTTTTGGCATCGTCGATCGCTTCGGCCGTTGAAGCCGACATATCGAGCAGGAATGCCACGGCCACCGACCGTTCATTCTTGTTTCTGCGCCAGTAGAGCTTCTCGTCAGGCGAGATACCGGCCCGGAGGTCGATCACTGCCTCCAGCATTGCGTCGAGATCGTGCTCTTCGCCGTCTTCGAGCCGTTTCTGCTTGCGATACATCTCAGGGATCACCAGCTCGAACTGCCTCTTTATCTGCGCAAGTAACGAAGCGTTATCTGCAAGCGTGTCGTGGAAGAAGTTCGGTTCGCCGTCGGCCATGACTTTTTCGTGAATCATGCACCAATCGGGTTTGTATTCGTTCGCCCGGAAATCCCATTCGGGATAGGTGTAGGTGTCGGGCTCGGTCGCAGTGAGTGGGCCGCCATCCTCGTCAACGTGCTGGATCGGGCCCGGCTT
>CAYLWG010000168.1:1105-6707 GCA_964387235.1 uncultured Dehalococcoidales bacterium | reverse complement strand
ACTCGACATCATCTGGCGCAGCACGTACGGCAGCAGACCGCCGTTATGGTAATAGTCGTTTTCGATGCCGGTATCGATGCGGATCAGCGCTTCGAAAGTTGTTACTTCGCCATCGTCAGACGTTGCAGTAATCACAATAGTCGAACCGGGTTCCACCGAGTTTGCAACACCGGGAATATCGAATGTTTCGGTTCCGTCAAACCCCAGCGAATCGGCTGAATCACCATTCGTAAACACCAGCGGCAAAACACCCATTCCGATCAGGTTCGAGCGGTGAATTCTCTCGAAACTCTCAGCGATCACCGCCCTAACACCCAGCAACATCGGACCCTTCGCCGCCCAGTCGCGTGAACTCCCCGTCCCGTATTCCTTACCTGCCAAGACAATCAGGGGTACGTCCTCTTCCCGGTATTTTTCGGCAGCTTCGAAAATGCGCATCTGTTCGCCATCCGGCAGGTGAACGGTCCAGTCGCCCTCAAGTTCGGGTGTCAGCTTATTGCGAAGCCTGATGTTGCCAAAAGTCCCACGAACCATCACGTCGTGATTTCCGCGTCTCGACCCGTACGAGTTGAACTCCCGTCGTGGAACATCGTTACCGACGAGGAATTGACCGGCAGGAGCACTCGGTGGAATTGCGCCTGCCGGAGAAATATGATCCGTCGTAACTGAATCGCCAACACCCACAAGTACTCTGGCTCCGACGATATCGGACCTTACTTTCGGCTTGTCACCAAAATCATCAAAGTACGGCGGCTCCTGAATATAGGTCGATTCCGGGTCCCAGTTGAACATCGTTCCGGTCGGGGCGGGAAGCGCCTGCCACTCGGACGACCCGGCAAACACGGAACCATACTGCTCCTTGAACATGTCGGCAGTGAGCGACTCTGCAATCGTGTCCGCAATATCGGCCTGTGAAGGCCAGATATCTTTCAGAAACACGTCGTTGCCCTGTTTGTCCTGTCCTAGTGGATTATGAACAAGGTCGATGTCAATCTTGCCGACCAGCGCATAGGCGACGACCAGAACGGGTGAAGCGAGGTAGTTAGCTTTCACCTGCGGGTGCACACGCCCCTCGAAGTTGCGGTTTCCGCTCAGCACAGCGGCGGCTGTCAGGTCGTGATCGCTTACCGCATCGGCCACAGGTTGCGGCAGCGGGCCGGAATTGCCGATGCAAGTCGTGCAGCCATAACCGACCGTGTTGAAGCCCAGTGCATCGAGGTCTTCGTTCAGGCCGGCGGCCTCAAGATATCGAGTGACAACTGTCGATCCGGGGGCAAGGCTCGTCTTTACCCACGGTTTGCTGGTCAATCCAAGCTTGCGGGCATTGCGGGCCAACAGCCCGGCACCGACCATCACTGACGGGTTTGATGTGTTCGTGCAGCTGGTAATCGCCGCGATCACAACGGAGCCATCGCCGATGCTGGCCTTTTCACCGTCGATCTCGATCACATGTTTTTCGGTCGATGCGTCTTCAAAAGAGGAACTGAAATTTTCACCGACTTCGCTAAGAGATATCCGGTCCTGCGGTCGCTTGGGGCCTGCCATGGACGGGACGACACTGCCGAGGTTGTATTCGAGTGAAACGGTGTAGTCCGGCTCGTTTTCAGGGTCGTAGAAGAACGAGTTGGCCTTCGCATATTTTTCGACCAGCTCGATCACGGCATTTGGCCGACCCGTGTCGCGCAGGTACTTCAGCGTCTGGTCGTCGACCGGGAAGAACCCGCACGTTGCGCCGTACTCGGGGGCCATGTTGGCGATAGTCGCACGGTCGGCCAGTGGCAAAGCTGCGAGGCCCGGACCGTAAAACTCGACAAATTTTTCGACCACGCCCTGCGCCCGGAGTATCTCGACGATTCCCAGTACGAGGTCGGTGGCGGTTGCACCCTCCGGGAGCGTTCCGCTCAGGCGTACGCCGACGACTTCGGGAACTACCCTGTAGTAGGGCGGCCCGAGCATAACGGCCTCGGCTTCAATGCCACCAACACCCCAACCGAGCACACCCAAACCGTTGACCATTGTCGTGTGGGAATCGGTGCCGATGCAGGTATCGGGGAAGGCGACTCTGCCATCGGAAGTTTCCTCGGAAAGAACGGTTTCAGCGAGGAATTCAAGATTCACCTGGTGAACGATGCCAGCTCCGGGCGGGATGATTTTCAGATTATCGAACGCGGTCTGTGCCCATTTGAGCAACTGGTAGCGTTCAGTGTTTCGTTCAAATTCCCGTTCGATATTCATGGCAAGCGCGCCAGAATTCGAAAAATAATCGACCTGAACTGAATGGTCGATAACCATGTCGGAACGAACAACCGGGTTAATGATTGAAGCGTCGCCCCCCGCGTTTGAAACTGCATCACGCATTGCCGCGATATCGACTACAACCGGCACTCCGGTGAAGTCCTGCAGCACCACTCGTCCTGGCATGTAGGGAAATTCGCTCGCGGGTTTTGCGTCTGGTCGCCAGGAAGCAACAAGCTTTATGTGGTCGCTGGTTGCGGGGCCGCCATCGGCTTTTCTCAGCGCATTTTCAAGCAGCACCCGGATGGAGTAGGGGGTACGCGAGATATCGATCAGACCCGCGTCTTCGAGAACCGCAAGTGAGTAGTAGTGAACGCTGCCGCTTGCTGTTTCAAATGAACGCCGGGCGTTGAAAAAAGTTGAGTCGGGAGACATATTGCGTTAACTGCTTTTCACGGAATCTGCGATTGGCCAGGTCAGAGCGAATTGGATTCGCTGTCGGTGGATTCTCGCCTGCAATCTGAAACATATTAGTCAGGTGGAATCACTCAGTAACTGTACCAGCGGTAATAGTCATTTCTGAACAACAATACCCCACTGCCGACTGCTAGCATCCAGTCTTTCGGCCACCAACCTCACGAAACTTTTTGGCGCTTGCATGACAGCCAATTCTGATAAAACCAATGACCCGCGCGCCGCATTCGCGAATCGCACGCCGTTTTTCTATGGCTGGGTGGTGGCTGTTGCGGCAGGTTCAACAGTGTTCGTTCGCAACGCCGCAGCCACGCTGACGATTGCCGTTTTCGTGTTCCCAATGAGCGAGGACCTTGGCTGGAGCCGCACCTTGATAGTTGGTGCAGCAGCAGCAGCGGGTGTCGTTTCAATGTTCGTCTCGCCACTTGCCGGCTGGGTACTCCAGAGGTTCGGGGCCAGGGCGTTGATGAGCGGGTCTGTCCTCCTGCTCGGAGCCGTAATCCTTTCCTTGCGCTGGACCACAAGCCCGATCACTTTTTACTTGTTGTTCGGCATCGGCAGGCTCATGTTCAGCGCTCCGCTCCAGATCGGGGCATCGACAACCGTTGCACAGTGGTTCGTCAGGATGCGTGGCAGGTCATCGTCACTGCTGGGCGTTACTCACTCGCTTGGCATGGGGCTGTTCCCACTTTTTGCCCAGCTTTTCATGAACGCCAACGGCGGCGATTGGCGCATGGCCTGGTTCTGGATGGGGATTTCCGTGTGGGTCATCGCCCTGCCACTCACGTTGCTGTTCGTTGTGAACAGGCCAGAGGACGTGGGGCTGGCCCCGGACGGCGATGAAATTGCGCAGCCCCGTCACGACGAGGGTTCGTCGCCAGGGGATACGGCTGCCGAACAGGAGGAACAGTGGACGCTACGCGAGGCGATGCGGACGCCTGCCATGTGGACTCTTGCGGTCGTTGGCGGTCTGGTCTTTTTCATCCACACCGGGGTAAACATTCACCAGGCCGCTTTCCTGCGCGATCAGGGAATCAGTCCTACCGTTGCGGCCTCGGCCCTCACTGTAATGGCCGGAGGTACTGCGCTTGGCAGCATCATGTGGGGCAATCTGCTCGACCGGTTCCCGGTCAAAGCCGTGTACTCGGCGACCGCCGCGTGGCTTGGCGGGATGGCGTTGCTGTTCCTCCTGGTAAATTCAGCCGGAACAGCTTTTGTTGTCGCTGCATTGTTCGGGATCGGACTCGGAGGTCTTCTGGTAGTGCCCCCGGTCGCTATAGCCAACTATTTTGGCCGGAATTCACTCGGTGCCATACGCGGTGCGACCGAACCGTTCGTGAGTGGAGGACAGGCGATTGGCGCAATCGGAGCCGGAGTGATTTTCGATGTCACGGGCTCGTACTCGGGAACTTTCCCGGTGTTTACGGCTGCTGCATTACTGGCTGTTGTCCTGCTGTTGGTTACGAAGCGACCCCGGAAAAAGCGTGTTGCGCCACCGGGCGGGTCGAATGAGACACCGCGAGTTGCGCAGCCGGGTTCCACCAGTTAGTCTCACATTTGATGACCCTGGTGTTCGTTCGACACCTGTCCTTAATTACTCGAAGTGACGGGGACTCGAATCGATCAACGGTGTTCTGTATCCGAAAACCGTAGTGGTTAGCTTGTTCAGCACGGTGTGTCGCCTGTGTGACCTTCTACGATTCGGAAACCGCACAGACTCACGCAGCGCTGATAGCCTAATATCCATCGCAGTCGTACCGGCGAACAACTGTATGCCCGCTTTATCCCCGAAGAAGAATGGGGCTTGGAGATGTCCCGGAGACACCGATCACCGGGCGGGCGAAAGGGTGCGTTTCCGGCGACCTGGGCGAACCCTCGCAACGATAAGGCCGAACAGTCCGGCCGCGGCAATCAGGTAGTCACCGCCGGCTGAGACGGCGTTTGTTGCTTCTTCACCGTTTAGTGGAATATTGCACCCGAATACGGTAAATACCGGATCTTCTTCCGGCGCCTGGTTTTCTTCCCCTTCAACTGCTTCATCGTCGATAGCCCGCATGGCTGCGACGGTTGCTGCGAGGTCGTCTTCGGTGACGGAGTCTTCGCGCCCTGCTTCGTCGCCTTCCGAATCAGGGTCTACAGCCGGTGCCTCGGAATCGGCATCTGGATTTTCGGCTGCTGCTGCATCAGGATTATCTTCTTCTGGTGGCGGAACCTGTTCGGGGTCAACGCTCTGTCCCGCGTCTTCCGGGGCGGCTGGAAATTCACTATTTTCTGGCTCGGCAGTCGGCTCAGGCGTGGGAACAGATTCGGGAGTTGCCGCGGGTTCGGGCGTCACTTCAGGCGTCGCCTCTGGAGGGGGGTCGGCCGGATCCGGTGTCGCAGCGACTACAGAATCACCTGGATCGACCGGAATACTGGTGGGATCAGGCACAGAGGTAGCAGCAGGTACCAACGTGGGGGCCGGAGTCGGAGTTTCGGTCGGCACTGGCGTAGCTGTAGCTGCGGGAGCCAGCACATTGAATACGCGAACTACCGAGGTGTGAATGTTACCGGCGTCGTCTCGACCGATGACCTCGAAAGTGTGCTCGCCGTTAGAAAGATTTTGCGGACGGAACGACCATGTAGATGACGATTCGGCGGTAAACCCCGACACCACGTCCACGCCGTCCAGTTTTGCCAGGACAATAGTTACGCCGGGGTGTGTATCGCCGGTATATTCGCCAAGCTCATCCGGAAAACTGACGGTGATCAACGGGTTGGAAACGATTAGCACCTCGCGGTTACCCGGAACAATGACGGGAGGTTTAATGATGGTGTCGAGGTGGAACTGCACAGCCCCGGTCGGGTAACCAGATGCCTCAACAGCCAGGCCTCCCCTGCCAATGTTTCCGGC
>CAYLWG010000168.1:0-1095 GCA_964387235.1 uncultured Dehalococcoidales bacterium | reverse complement strand
TAACCCGGCCGCCTGGACATTCTTTACCCCGTCCCCCGCGGCTGAACCAGTGAAAGTTCTGCCATCTACGATTATCGACCATTCATTGGTATCTACCGGTTGCGCAGATCCAAACGTAACGCCGTTGATCGTAACGGTGGGGTGCGATGCGAGGGTTTCTATGGTCGTGACCCTGATAGTAAGCAGACCGTTTGTGATCTCCGTATCGGTTGAGACAGTGAGGCGCGGACCAAGTTTGTCGACCGGAACGATTTCTTTCAGTTGCGATGGAAAACCCGTCAGGTCAGAAACAGCACCCGGGAAGATTGTCAGCAGTTTTGGCGTCGTCGGGATGTCATCGAACGTCAACCAGACGGTATCGTCGATATCTTCGACCATCGTCGCTGAAATGGCCGTACTGCTACCGATGAAAAAGCGCGAGGTGATAATAAGCGATTCTTTTATTGGTTCGGAGAACTTCACGCGGACTTCGTTCGGCACGTTTCCAATTGTTTTCTCGGCTGTTGCGTCGTACGCCTCACCAAGCACTACTTCGAGCAAGTTTGGCGGCGAGGTATCGACAGTGAACTTGTGATCCTGATCCCCCAGAGCTGCTTCTGAATCGGAACGACCAGCGTTGGAAGCGCGGTCGGTAGCAGTGACGTACCAGTTGACGGCCCCATCCTTTGAAACAGCAGGTAATAGGACGACTGCGTTCCAGCCCTGATTGACCGTTGATGAATCGGTGACGGAAGCTGTGACTATTTCGCCGGGTTCATCGAACACTCCGTCCTGATCGGCGTCGATGTGGAACTTAATCTGATCCAGTTCAACGCCTGAAGCAGCATCGGTAACGACCACTCTCGCCCAAACCGTGGTGTTGCTGGTTGCCGAGTTGTGCAGTGGTGACGTTATCGATACCAGCGGCTTCGTGGCATCGATGACCAGCGCCTGGCTGATCAGCGTGGCCGGGTTTAAGTCGGAGTATTCGAACGTGACCGTATTGCCATCGGCAACTTTGATGACTGGCCGGGTCGATGATGTGGCATCGCTGGCCCCAGTAGTCGACGTTGCGCTGCCCGTTTTTACAGTGGCTTCAAAGGTGTGCGAGTTCGG
>CAYLWG010000167.1:0-6722 GCA_964387235.1 uncultured Dehalococcoidales bacterium | reverse complement strand
TTGCAGGACAGCATTATAGATTTAATACTGATAGAAGTGATACTGGTGCAGGTGCGAAGATGGCTGTTAATCCAGAAACATTGGGGATAGTTTCAATTTTTCTGCCAAAACGACTCCGGTTCAAAACGCCAGATACAGTTCGGAAAATGTCCTTCAATGCTATATTCGAACGTCTGTTATTGAGATGCCGCGGCATGTGGATATCGGGCAGAACACTTGTGAAAGGTAATTCGTGGATTACGAAGCGGTAATTGGGCTTGAAACCCATGTGCAGCTAAAAACACGTAGCAAGATGTTCGGTACATCAAGTGCCGAGTATCAGCACGCCGAACCAAACACGGTTGTCGATGCCGTAAGCATGGCGCTACCGGGCACGCTCCCGGTCGTAAACGAAACCGCCATCGAATACGCCATGATGATCGGCATGGCGATCAACTGCAACATCGCCAGAATCACCAAGTTCGACCGCAAGCAGTACACATATCCCGACCTGATGAAGGGTTACCAGATCACCCAGTTGGACGAGCCGATCTGCTACGAGGGCTATATCGACCTGCCGCTTGAATCGCCCCTGCGCGTCCGGATCAACCGCGTACACATGGAAGAAGATGTCGCCCGGCTCATCCACGTCGAAGGCCCACAGGGCGGAACCGTTCATTCTCTTCTCGACATCAACCGCGCCGGAACCCCGCTGATGGAAGTTGTGACCGAACCGGATATGCGAAATACCGAGCAGGTCGAAGCGTATATCACCACTCTCCAGCACATCATTCGGTACCTCGGCGTCGGCACCGCCAACATGGAAGAGGGGTCGTTCCGGTGCGATGCCAATATCAGCATCAGGCCCGTCGGCGAAACCGAACTTTCTACCAAGGTAGAAGTAAAAAACATGAACCGCGTGCGCGCCGTAGTCAGGGCGATCGAATACGAGATTAAACGCCAGATAGAGGTAGTCGAAAGCGGTGGGCGCATAATCCAGGAAACACGGGGCTGGGACGATGGCAAAGGTGTCACGACCCCGCAGCGCAGCAAGGAAGAGGCGCACGATTATCGCTTCTTCCCCGAACCCGCCATCCCCCCATTGATAATCAGCGAAGAATGGATCGACAAAACCCAGGCGAAGATTCCAGAATTGCCAATCGCTCGGAAAAACCGCTTCATTAGCGAATGGGGGCTCAGCGAATACGATGCCGAACTCCTCACCGCCATCCGTTCGACTGCCGACTACTTTGAGGAGGTATGTGCGGGTGTCGTTGCTTCAACCACCGATGTGAAAAAAGCCTATGCCAAGGAAGCCGCCAACTGGCTGAACGGCGAGATGGCCCGCATGATGAACGTCGATGAAATTTCAGACATGAGCAAAACGAAGGTCAAGCCTGCCGGGTTGGCGACGCTGGTAGAAAAATTCCGTAAGCGCGAACTGAACAACAATTCTGCAAAACAGGTGTTCGAGGTGATGTATACCGACGGCACCGACCCCGAGACGATCATCAAGCATCTTGGGCTTGCCGTAGTTTCCGGGGCTAATTCGCTCGGCCCGATCGTTGACGAGGTGATAGAAAATAACGAAAAGGCAGTGGTCGATTTTCTGGCAGGCAAAGAAGCCTCGCTCAAGTTCCTTATGGGACAGGTGATGAAGGCGACACGCGGGCAGGCCGATGCCATGCAGGCTACCGAGATGATTAGAGAAAAACTTGCGGGACGAGAGTAGCCGAACGTTTTAACGAGCTATCGGGGTCTGGGCGATGACGCGCCAGGTTCTATCTGGAATCATGATTGAGAACCACGTCTGAACCCATCTATGGATTCAGAAACCGTCTCAAAATCCCACTCTCCCCGTGGGGCCAGAGATGAACGCTGGGATGAGGGAAAGTTCAATCAGACATCTCCGCCTGTCAACGTTTTTTTAGATAGTTTCTTAGCCCGGAGTTATTCAAAAGGCGAAACTCTTGCCCAGGCGGTCACACCCTGAATAGTGGCGATACGGGGCTGGCAGCACTACCATAGATACTTCCGCTGCGAAGAGATGCCGGTAAACGGCTTAGAGAGACCCATGGAAACAATTCTTAGCCTGACACTGATGTTCATTGCGATCGTGATTATCGTCATTTTGCTGATGCAGGTACGCGGCTCCGGCTCATCTCTGTTCGGTGAAGCGACCAGCACGTTCCGGTCACGACGCGGTATCGAGCAGTTGCTTTTCCGTTCGACAATCGTTCTCGCAGTAGTTTTCATCGCCGTCGCTATCCTCAACGTTCGCTTCAGTTAGCCCCGTCAGGCGACGTTTGCACCGACATGACCGACAACTGTTGATCCGGGCTACAAGCCCATTGTTGTCGACCGAATGCACAGATGGCCCGCCTGGTTTCCACCGGCCTTCATTCTTGTCGGCTTGCTTGCTGGCTGGCTGGATTCTGACTCTGCACTCTAATTCGGCCCGGCTCTCTGATTAACCTGGAGTTACCGCCGGTTCAGCCGCACACTCGGGGTGTAACATCCACCGCTATGCCCGGCATCTACATTGTTGAACTCAGCGACCCGCAAGCATTCGACCCGGCAATAGTCGGAAGTAAAGCTGCCTCCATAGCCCGACTAACTGGAAATGGAGTGCTGGTCCCACCCGGTTTTTCGATTGAGGCCAGCGCCTTTGTCGAATTTACAGCGCCTGTTTCTGGAGAAATCTCGAAGATTTTGCGTTCGGTAGAGGTCAACAACCCGTCGTCCTCGTTTGAAGCCTCCGATTCGATTGGCGAACTAATGGCCGCCCTCACCCTGCCCGAAGGTCTTGCGGCAGCCGTGACCAACCGGATCAAAGACGACCCCAACCCCGGACCGTTCGCTGTACGTTCTTCCGCAACTGCCGAAGATCTCGAACATGCTTCTTTCGCCGGAATGTACGACTCGTTTCTCGATGCAACAGACGCCGAATCGCTGCTGAAAAGAGTTCGCGATGTGTGGGCGTCTTACTACACGGGTCGGGCGATTTCGTACCGGCAGCGCATGGAAATCCCGCACGAATCAGGGTCGATGGCCGTGCTGGTTATGAGACTGATAGATGCGGATGCCGGCGGCGTTGTCTTCACCCGTGATCCTCGTGACGGAACAGACCAGATACAAATAAATGTGGCACTTGGGCTAGGCGAAGGTGTCGTTTCTGGAACTGCCGAGGCTGACTCGTTTACGCTTGATCCCCGTTCGTTCGACATCACCCGCAGGGACGTTATCGACAAGGAATGGATGATCGTTTCTGGCCCGTCAGGTTCGATCGCCCGCGTGCCGGTTCCGGCAGTGAAACGAAGCAGGCCCGCACTTTCCGATGTCCAGCTGGTGGCAATCGCGAGAGTCGCTTCAACTATCAAGGAAGCTGCGGGTGATGATCGCGATATCGAATTTGCAGTCAGGGGCGATACGGTTCACACCCTGCAATCCCGGCCAATCACGACCGGTCAGCAGGCAGATTCCGAGTTTCCAATCAAGTGGAACGGCCCGGAAGAAGCCGAGCTTCACTGGACACCTGCCTTCAGTTTTTCAGCACGCAACGAACTGCCAACACTGCCACTTCATATCGATTACCGGCTTATCGCTGGCGAATCAGAGCAACGTTCCATCGATTACGCCGCCAGTAGCCAGGCAAGGCGTTATCTCAAGAAGGTTGTCAACGGCTACATGTACGCCGCCGAGCCGCTGCACGACGAACAGGAGTGGGCCGCCCGAGTCATAAAACATCAGCGGAAAGGTGTGCGATATCTGAAAAAGGGTACGACCTACTATCACGAGGTAATCGAGCCGCGGCTGATTAAGGGACTTCTGGAACTGGAACAGGCCCGCCCGCTCGATACGGCTCCGCTAACTGATCTGGTAAAGAACCTGCGGGCGACGAAACAGACTGCGGCCGACCACCAGAGCGACCTCCACTGGCGCGGTGCTGCCGGTTTTGGTGATGGCGGCAAACAGCTGATGAAATTGTTTGCCGAAATAACCGGCCGACCGGAAATCGAGGCTGCTGGCCTGACGCGCGGGCTAACCCACATGACATCGAGGCTTGTCGCACGTTTTATCACGCTGGCGGAACTCGTGAAATCTGACCCGTGGTTATCTGCCGCCTTCGAGAAGCGAGACTATGGTTCTCTTTTCGCACGCGGGGCAGGCAAACGACCTGCCGTTCGCAAGTTTCGATCAAGATTTCAACGCTTGATGAAGACGTGGGGCAGGCGCAACGGAATCGGCTATGGATCGGCATGGACGCCTTCCGACCCCACCTGGAATATGAAGCCTGAAATCCCGCTGGATTCGATAGGTTCGTTCGTCAGGCAGGACCTCGTTGCCCTGAAGCAAACGCAACGGAATTCCAGAAGGGCGCGCACAGAGTTGATCGGGTTAGTGCGAAAAAATATCGGGCCGAACCAGAAACTCAGGAGGCAATTCGATTTCGAACTGTTCCGTGCAACCCAAAAAACTGAGTTCATGGAAAACCACAACTACCTGATCGAGCAGTGTACTTTTGGGGAGTACAGGGATTCGATCAACCGGCTCGGAGTCGCCCTGGTACGCAACGGGTGGATAGAAACCGCCGATGATATTTTCTTCCTGCGGCTTGCTCAACTCGAAACCTCAGCGAAGACCAACGAATTCTCTTCGTTGCGGTCGTTTGTAATTCGGGCGAAATCTGAATACGCAGAGAACTCGAAACTATCGCCACCGGAATTTCTGGGCACGAAACCACAGGAAAAACGGGAAGTGCCTTTTGGGGATGGGGATGAGAGCGAGAAGCCGCGCAGGGGATTAAGCGAGGACGGCACGATACTGCACGGCGAACCTTCATCACCCGGTGCCTTCACGGGCACGGCACGGGTCGTGATTTCAAGAACGTCACGACCACCAGATGTTAATAAAGGCGACATTCTCGTCACCGATAACGCAGGCCCCGATTGGGTGCCGGTTTTTCCGCTGCTAGGGGCGCTGATCCTCGATGGTGGCGATAATTTTCAGCACGCCTCGCTGATATGCCGGGAGTACGGCATTCCATGTGTGATCCAGGCGAAGGAAGCGACGAAACAAATAGCGGACGGCCAGTTAGTAGCCGTCGACGGCAGCGCCGGAACGGTGCAGTTGAACCCTGTGGCCCCTGTAGCCTGAACGCAGCGGGGTGATATCCGCTAATCGCCGGTCACCCTGCAACACCTGCGGTCACAGCCATTCGAAGCGCACGAAAGTGCCCGACGAAACTCGCCCGAAGCCCTAATCCCTTGACCATGTAGTTCCGGTGGAACTATCGGCAATCGATATGCCCGCCGCGTCGAGCTGGTCTCGCACAGCATCAGCGTCGGCCCAACGCTTACCGGCCCGCGCATCGGTTCGCTGCTGAACCAGAGCATCGATCTCCTCGTCGGTCAATCCCGCCTTCTGTGGGGGAGCTTCCAGCGTGAGTCCCAGCACACCGGTCAGTTCTCGAACCAGACCGACGGCCCCGGAAACATCGACTCCGTTGTCGCGACCACGGTTTAGTTTTCGGCACAGGTCGAAAACTGTTGCCAGAGCCTGGGGGGTGTTCAGATCATCGTCCATCGCCTCGACAAACCGCCTCCGGTACGGCTCAAAATCCAGTGACTCGCTCCCAGTCCCGGGCGTTGCGCCCTCGGTTTCGACTGCCACCCGAATACGGCGCATCGACCGTTCGGCAGCTGTAATCAATTCCTTTTCAAGCAAAGCATTCGTGCGGTAGTGGCTCTGCAAAATCCATAACCGAATAGCGTCGGCACTGAACTCTTCAAGGGCCGTGTTCACGTTGAACACATTGCCCAGCGACTTGCTCATCGTCGCATCGGCAGTCCGCATCAGGCCGTTGTGGATCCAGTATTTAGCGAACGGCACTGCGCCCGTTGCGGTTTCGCTCTGGGCAATCTCGTTCTCGTGGTGCGGGAAGATCAAATCAAGACCTCCCCCGTGAATATCGATCTGCTCGCCCAAATGCTTGAAGGCCATCGCCGAGCATTCGATGTGCCAGCCAGGTCGGCCAGCCCCCCACGGACTGTCCCACTGCGGTTCACCGGGTTTCGCAGATTTCCACAGGGCGAAATCGCCAGCGAATTCCTTGCCACCTTCCATTTCATGACGGGTGGCATCGAGCATCTGGTCGATATTCTGCCCGCTCAACTTGCCGTAATCGGCATCTTTACGAACACGGAAATAGACCGAACCGTTCAACGAGTAGGCCGCACCGCCAGCAACCAGCCGCTCGATCAGCTCGATGATCTCGGGCATGTCCTCCGTCGCCCGCGGGTGAACTGTCGCCCGCCGAACGTTCAGGCCGTCCATCGACTCGAAAAACGATTCGATGTACTTCTCGGTTATTTCCTCAGCAGGAACGCCATCTGAATTGGCCCGGTTGATGATCTTGTCGTCGACATCGGTGAAGTTCTGGACCCGACGAACCTTATAGCCGCGGAATTCCAAATACCGGTGTAGCACGTCGAACACGATGCTGCTCAGCGCGTGTCCAAGATGCGAATCGTCGTACACCGTCACCCCGCAAACGTACATTTTCACTTCGTCGCCAATCGGGACGAAGTCTTCTTTAGTGCGTGTGAGTGAGTTGTAAAGCTTAATCATGTAGTTGCTAGAGCCAGGCAGTCAGAGTGTGAAACGATCAGGGAATGATGATATGTGGTTGACGGAATTGGGCGATACGGAGAAAAAGGGATCAGACGATTGCCGGAATCAAG
>CAYLWG010000166.1:0-6728 GCA_964387235.1 uncultured Dehalococcoidales bacterium | reverse complement strand
GCCAAAGTACGGCCTCGGCACGCCCGGCGACTAACGCAAGAACCCCGGCAAGCGACTTTTTGCCAGGGCCAGTTCTTCCTGTTTCGTCTTTACCTGACCGTCGAGTCGCGCTCGCCTCACGAGGTCGATCAACTTGCCGATGACCGGCCCCTCGGGTATCCCTTCCGCAATCAGGTCATCGCCGGTTAGCTCGGGCTTCTCAAACCTGATCCTGTCCATGTAATCGCTCATCCGGTCGAGTCGTGGCAACTGTGGCCCGGCTGCGATGTATGCGCGTATGGATGGCAATGGAATTGGGTCAAGCAATTCGGCGACTTCACTGCGCCGAATGTCGGTGCGGTCCAGCACGGTTACCAGTTCAGCGAGTTGTGGATTTCCCTTGATAGAAGTTGTCCATTCGTCGGGGCCGTCGAAACGCAGCGCAACCTGCCCGGCCTCTTCGTGGCTCAGTCCGAACGTCGTAAGCGCCAGAAGGTCATCAATGGCGATTAAGGTTGGAGATTCGAGGAATTGCAACGACCTGGAGCCAATCCTTAGCCCCGGACTGATCGCACCAAGCAGCCCCAATTCGTCCATTCTGCGAAGAATACTGGCCCGGGTCGGTTCGAGCAGGATCAACTCAAACTCGTTACGTAGCCGAGTTCCACTCAACAAATCGATATTTCCGAGTGATTCTGAAATCAAGCTTTCGGTTCTGGATTCGATAGAAAAACCAAGTCGGACCGCGTAACGAACGGCCCTGAACATGCGAGTCGGATCGTCTGTAAAACTCGAATCGTGCAGAACACGGATTCGTTTGCGCATGATGTCGCCAAATCCGCCCACCGGATCAACGAGATTTCCCAGACTTGAATCAGAAAGCGAGACGGCCATCGAGTTGACAGTGAAGTCGCGCCGTTTGAGATCGTCATCGATGGTCGAAGGGGCCACTTCGGGAAGGGCCGCGGGCTGGGGGTAGGATTCCGAACGGGCGGTAACCACGTCGATCGTGGCTGGAACAACTTCAACGGCGGTGTTTGCCGGAGATCCCTCGTCATTGAGGCCATCTTTGCCCGACCCTGCGTAGGCGATTTTGTAGGTCAGAAACTCAGACTCAACAGGCCGACTCGCCCCGAGCCTGCTGGCAAGTGCCTCTGAAAATGCACCGACGTTGCCGACGACCGAGATGTCTATATCTCCCGGCGCACGACCCAGTATCAGGTCGCGTACAGCTCCTCCGACTAAGTAAACTCCATCGACATCCGCTACTTCACCAGAAATTTCCCGGCACAGGTCGAAAATCCGACGTTGTTCGACCGAGGAATTTCGTGCCAGGAGTTGTGCTAAGTTCGGCAAAATCTAGAAATCGAACGCTAGTTAATATATTGCTGAATACTATGTAAAAAACCGGACTCGTTGCTGCAGTGATTCGATGTAGCGTAGGCAGATATTGGGCTAAAATCAGAACGAACGCTCGTTTAGATAACCGGCAGCCAACTGGCAGACAACCGGTTACCCGCACAGGAAAGCAATATCAATCCCGATGGAAACTGAAACTTCAATCAGGCCAACAAATAAAATCAAGATAGATATTTTTATCGACTACACCTGACCGTGGGTAAGACAGGCTGGCATGTGGCTAGCCATGGTGCAAGAAGAACTGGGCGATGGTCTGGAGATTAACTGGCGTAGCTTTGCCCTTGAACAGGTCAATTCCAGAGAAGGCGACGACTGGAAGTCCTGGGAACAGGGGCCCGACTACATCAGTCGAGGACTGTGGGCGTTGCGGGGTGGAATTGCTGCCCGGCTTCAGGGAACTAAGGCGCACAACTCGTACATGGCGAAAATACTCCACATTAAACATGTTGAACGAGAAGACATTCGGTCGCGCGAAGCAGTGCTTGCGGTTGCCAGTGCAGCCGGACTCAACATGTCCGAATTCACAACGGCGCTCGATGATCCTGAATCACTTCAGAAAATCGGCGAAGATCATGAAGCGGCCATTCGGCTTGGCGTATTTGGGACGCCGACGTTCGTGTTCGAAGACGGGACTTCTGCGTTTCTGAAGATGTTTGCTCCGCCCGATGACGAGGCGATGGGTGCGTTCGATGATTTCATAGGTATAGCGGGCAACCGAAAGTATTTTGGTGAATTGAAGCGTCCGCAACCGCCATGGCCGCGGGATGCAAGAGATTAACTGCCAGTGCCGATCAGCCCATTAGAACCCGAACAACTCGACGCGGCAGAGGCCGCCCTCAACGTCAAGTTCAACGATCAAAACATTCTCGCGCTCGCTCTTACCCACCAGTCGTACTTGAACGAGCATCCGCCAATAGACGATCAAGGTAATCAGGCCAGTTCGCGTGTGAACAGTAACGAACGGCTGGAATTTTTGGGTGACTCGATTGTTGGAATGGTAGTAGCTGACCGCATGTTCACCGGTGCGCCCGAACTAGCCGAGGGCGACCTGACGGTCAGGCGATCTCAGGTCGTGCGTAAAGAGACGCTGGCACTGGTTGCTCGAACCATCGGGCTGGGCAACTGGCTGGTTATGGGGAACGGCGAGTCGATGGCTGGCGGGGCAGATAGGTCTTCGAACCTTGCCGATGCTTTTGAAGCGGTGGTAGGGGCAGTTTTCGTTGACCGGGGGTTCCGACAGGCCAGGTCGTTCGTGGACCGGTGGCTTGGAGAGCATGTGACCGAAGCGCTCAGCACCGAAACGCGTAAAGATCCCAAATCTCTGCTGCAAGAATATTTACAGGCAAACGGCAGCAGTCCACCGAAATATCGGCTGGTATCGGAATCCGGCTCCCCCGGCGATATCGTTTTCACAATGGAAGTCTTGATCGGTTCGGAACCTGTTGCATCTGGAACAGGCTCAAGAAAAAGCGATGCTGAACGAGAAGCTGCCGGAGTAGCACTAGAACTATTCAAATCGAACGCAGATAGCGATTCGAAATCGGGTTCGTAAGCCAGTATCTAAAACATAAGAAAGAGGAACCGGCACTGTTCGGAGTATTCAAAAAGAAAGAACGTACCGCCGCCAGTTCAGAGAAAACCGGGTCGTTATGGCGGAACCGGCTTTCAGGACTGTTCAGCCGTTCTAATATCGATGACGATTTCTGGGACGAACTGGAAGAAGCGCTGGTCGTGTCAGATGTGGGCGTGAACACCACGATGAGCCTGATCGACAAACTCCGCGATATCGTGAGTGATGAATCGCTGAAAGAACCCGGTCAGGTCAGAGTGAAAATGAGATCACAGATTACTGAAATGCTGACCGATTCGTCGGGCATCGAACCGTTCCCCAGCGGTGAACCCGTGGTATTGCTGGTCGTAGGTGTTAACGGTGCAGGCAAAACCACGTCGATCGCCAAGCTGGTTCAGGTGGCTAAAGAAGAAGGTCAGAACGTGATGCTGGCGGCGGCCGATACGTTTCGGGCCGGAGCTATCGAACAGATAAAAATCTGGGGTGACAGGCTCGGTGTACCCGTAATTTCCCAGCAGGCCGGGAGCGACCCGGGTGCCGTTGCATATGATGCGCTGAACGCAGCCAGGGCCAGGGGAGTCGATCTGCTAATCATCGACACGGCCGGTCGGCTGCACACAACTCACAACCTGATGGAAGAACTCCGAAAGGTACGTGGCATCGTAGAGAAGAACAGCGATGGCTTCACCGAACGAGTATTACTAGTGATTGACGGCACAACAGGTCAAAATGGGCTGATCCAGGCGAAATCCTTTACCGAGTCTGTCCGGTGCAATGGGGTCTTTTTGACCAAGTTAGACGGTACGGCAAAGGGCGGTGTGGCCCTGGCAATCGCAGGGGAACTGGGCTTGCCTATCTGGTTCATTGGTACAGGAGAAAAGGCATCCGATATGTCAGCTTTCGATGCTGATGCGTTTGCAGGAGCCTTGCTTCCGGATCCCGTCGAATAGTTCACCAGCGATCAGTTACGACAAAAATTCCCAACAATGCTGCAGGCCATCGCAACACTTCTAACCGTCGAACTGATCGGGCTCGCCACGTTCCCGCTCGTTGCCCGTGCCTTCCCCGTTCTCGCTGACCGTGGGTGGGCGATTTCAAAGCCGGTTGGCATGTTGCTCATTGCCACAGCCGTGTGGCTCGTTTCCTACACTCGACTTATCCCAAGCACGCCGACCACCTGGTGGGTGTTTCTGATCGTTCTTTCGATTGGCAGTCTGTGGATACTGAAGTCCGACTGGAAGCTCCTTCGCAAAATGCTCGCCCGCCGATGGCGGATCATAGTAACTCTCGAGTTGATATTCCTGGTCTTTTTCCTGCTGTTTCTGACCATGCGGGCATTCGATCCTGCGGCGGCAGGAACCGAAAAGCCGATGGACCTGATGATGCTCACGGCAGTCACCAGCACCGAATATGCGCCGCCGGAAGACTTATGGCTGGCCGGCGAACCGGTCGTCTACTACTACTTCGGGTACTGGATCTACGGCGGTGTAAATGCGATGGCAGGTACCGGGCCCGCGGTGGCTTACAACGTCGGAATGGCACTGGTCGCAGGAATGGCGGCAGCGATAACAGCAGCGCTTGTGGCAACACTGGTTCGCCGAGATGGTGCAAGCACAAAAGTGGCGTTGGTGGCAGGTGGAACGTCGTCCATCTTGCTGCTGCTCGTATCAAACCTGTCAGGACTGTGGACACTGCTCGACATCACACGAATCGCCCCCGACGGGCTATTGAACTGGTACAGCGGGAACAACTACGAGAGAATCGATCGAATCGTTACTTGGAGACCTGACGATTTCTGGTGGTGGTGGAAAAGTTCCCGGATCATCAACACATTCGGGGAAACCGGGAATGAACTCGACTTCACCATTCAGGAGTACCCGTTCTTCAGCTTCCTGCTTGGTGATTTTCATCCTCACCTGATGTCGATTCCGTATGTGCTGACAGGGCTCACTGTGCTGACCGCCCTGTTCATCGCACATCGTTCTATCTCTTTTGGCGCGCTTAAGCGGAACATCCCGGCCACGTTGATTACAGTGCTAGTCATCGGGTCATCTGGCTTCATCAACTTCTGGGACATTGGCCTGTTGTTGATGCTTTCGACCGGGCTGTTGATGGCAGGGTGGGTTTCGCTCAGAAAACCCGGAATAACCTCGCTGATAAAAGCGGCATTGCCACTCGCGGCGTTATGGATCGCAGGAATGTTGATCTACTCGCCGTTTTACTTCGGTACTGCCGAGAGCCAGGTCCAGTGGCCCCCGCTCGCCCCGGTCAAATACGGGTCACGACCCATTCACTTCGTTTCCGTATGGCTCCTCATGATGCTTGTGGTGGCCCCGATTGTCATCGCTGTGGCAAACAAATACGCGACCGTAGTTTTTGAGCGTTTACGAGGCGAAAAAAACACCAACCACTACGACCGCCTGTTGATCTGGCGTCCGGCATGGATTACCGGTATCGCACTGGTAGCCGTGCCCTGGCTGGTATGGGCGGCAACACACCTGGCGTTCAACGATAACGCGCAGGTCGCCGACCTCATATCTCGACTGCCCGTAACAGGAATGCTTGGAGTGATATCGGCTGTGCTGATCGCTGTGACACTCAGCAGGGCACGCCGTGGCGCCGACGATGGTGCGCACTACGTGATGCTCATCGGAACTCTTGCGGTGTACCTGCTGTTTGCTGCCGAACTGTTCTTCGTACATGATTTGTTCGGCAATCGTATGAATACCGTATTCAAGTTCTACTACCAGGCATGGATAGTCCTTTCGATAGTTGGCGGATACGGGTCGTACATATGGTGGCACCACCACCCATCACTTACCGGTCGGGTGAAGTGGATCAGTAGAACCGGAATCGCTGTGCTGGCCGTAGTAGCAGTAAGTTCGGTTTATTTTCCGATTGCTTCGGCTGTTACGAAGACGGTCGATTCGGGTTTAGGGCCGACTCTCGACAGCCTGAGTTTCCTTGAAACTCGAGAACAAGAAGAGTGGGATGTAATCGAGTTGATTCGCGAAATGTCTAGCGCGGAAGATGTACTGGTGGAAGCGGTTGCTGAACTTGGCGGCAGTTACACCAGCTACGGGAGAATCGCAGGTTCAACGGGAGTTCCCACAATTATCGGCTGGCTAGGTCACGAGAGGCAGTGGCATGGGGCAGACGGGCATTTTGAGGGTCGGCAAGATGATGTCGAGACAATCTATACAACCGATGACGAGCAAGAATTGCGAAACCTCATCGATAAATACTCGCTGACAATGGTTATCGTTGGTCCACGGGAAAGGTCGACATACGGCAACATCGACATGGCAATGTTCGATACGCTTGGTCACCGAATAATCGAGCGCGGTGAATACACCGTGTTCAGTATCGATAGATAGCACTTGACTACAGAGAACACCCCAACAGAGCAGACCAAACCTCTCAACGGTAATTGGGTTAGCGGGATTTGGACTACGGGAGAATCGGCGAAACGCACCGATTCCGCTCGCACTGTCGGGCAAGCCCCTTTAGCCAATTCAGAGTCCGGTTCAGAATCGAAAATCGGCCTGAAAATACCGTTTCGTATCGAATGGCCACTCTACGCTGGCCTGGTGCTAGTCGCCCTTGCAATGCGCCTTTACGACCTCGGCGGACGGGCAGTGCATCACGACGAGAGCCTGCACGGATTTTTCTCGTACCAGTTGTTCATCGGAAATGGTTACGACCACAATCCGTTGATGCACGGGATGTTCCAGTTCTACGCTATCGCGACAGCGTTGTT
>CAYLWG010000165.1:0-6770 GCA_964387235.1 uncultured Dehalococcoidales bacterium | reverse complement strand
TGTAGTGCCGCCCCTGACGTAGCTACCGCGTCCCGACCCCTGCGGAGGGATCTGGGGTGGGGGATGTGTTCGCGCTAGTTCCCATGCCAGTGAAACGCGTGCCCATGACCGGTGCAAATCGCCACTCCCACCGCGCCAGGTTCCCCGGCATCCGCGGCTACACCGCATCCGCAACCCCGCCCCGGCTATCCCGCCACAAACCCTTCGCTCGCCTTATCAAGTGCTTCGAATTCATCGAACCCCAACTCCCACGTCATCGCCGATGCGTTGTCGGCGGCTTGCTCGGCCGACTTTACCCCCGGAATTGGCAGCGTGCCCTTGATGATGAGCCAGTTCAGGGCAACCTGCGACGGACTCGCAGCGTGTGCGCTGCCAATCTCACGCATTAGTCCAATCAACGGCGGCAGCGAATCCAATCGCCTGCGCGCCCAGCGCAAATTACGCAACAACGGTGGCGGTGAACCCGGCCCATACTTGCCGGTCAGCATGCCTTCCGCCAGCGGGCCGAACGAAATCACTGAAACGCCAAGTTCGCGGCAGGTATCGATCACCCCGTTCGCTTCTACCCTTCGATTCAGCAGACTGTAGCCGACCTGGTTTGATGCCAGCACAAGCCCGCGTTTTGCCAGTTCATCGTGCGCACGTTTAGTCTGATCAGCCGAAAAGTTCGAAACGCCAATGGCTTTTATTAGCCCGTCTTCTGCGGCGTCGGCCATTGCATCGACCCAGTACATGAAGCCGCGTGGACGGTGCGGAAAGTGAAGCTGGTACAGGTCGATAGATTCTGCATTTAACCTGCGGAGGCTCGCCTTGAGGGCCCGACGCAGCGAAGAGTGGTGCAGACGCCACGGATACGGGAAAAACTTAGTAGCGATTAGCGGTTTTGAGGTTGTTTCAGGGTCAAAAACCCCCACATTAACGTGTCGGCCAAGTATCCGTTCCGACATACCACGGCCGTAAAGCTCTGCCGTATCGAACCAGTTAATTCCGTGGTCGATACAGGCATCAAAAGCCTTCGCCAGATCATCGTCGCCATACTGCCTGCCGTAGCCCCAGTAAAACCGCCCGCCCCACTGCCAGGTTCCTGCACCAACACGGCTGACTTCAAGACCGCTCTTCCCGAGTTGCACCCGCGAGCGGGGTTTATTTTCCCTTTTGTCGGGTTTATTTATGAAGCCGTCTGTCATTTTTGATTATGGATTTCGACGTTATTCTGGCTTACGCTTCCGGCAGATCTTTCATACTTAGTAACTATCCTAAAACACCCAGGACATATTGATGGCAAATGGTAAATTCCTTCTCCCTCGGGAGAAGGTTAGGTTGAGGGGAAAGTTAGCGACGGTGGAGTCGATGCTTTCGAACGGCATTTGCTTAGTCTGAAGTTCTAGTCAAAAAAATCGGAGTCTCACCTTGCCACAGGATACGAAACGACCGAACATCGTCTTTCTCTTTCCCGACCAGTTTCGGGCCGATTTTGCCGGGTGTAACGGTGCCGACTGGCTCAACACCCCGAACATCGACTCGATAGCGAAAAACGGCGTTCGCTACACCAACTCGTTCTCGGCATCACCAATATGCGTACCCGCCAGAACAGCCCTACTCACCGGCATGAACGCAATCCGCAACGGAGTGACCGGCAACCTGCAAAACCTGCGTGCCGACTGGCGAGAAGCGGGTATCAAGACATGGCCCGAAATTCTTGGTGAAAACGGCTACTACACCGCAGGAATCGGCAAGATGCACTTCTACCCGTGGGACGAACGGCGCGGCTTCCAGTACCGGGTTATTTGTGAAGACAAGCGGTGGCTCGAAGTCCGTGACGACTACTACCACTACCTGCGTCGGCACGGTCTGAAAAAGCTGCACGGCGATGAAATGGCCGGTTACCACGAGAACAAGGGTGCGGTGCTGCACGACATCCCGTGGGAGCATTCATGGGATCGGTTTGTTGGCTCTGAAGCAGTTAAGTTCATTGAAGAATATGGTGCCGACCAGCCGTTTGCCATGATGGTCGGCTTCCCCGGCCCGCACTGCCCCTACGACCCCGACGAGCGGTTCCTTGAGGGCATTGACGAATCGAAAATTCCTGAGGCAGTTCCCGAAGTTCGGGGCCACACACCGAAGATGCGCCAGAACAATGTCGAGGGCAACAAACGTCCCTGGAACGGTGTCGATTACGGGGAGTTTCCCGATTCGACAAAGCACACGATTCGGAAGCACTACTCGGGGCTTGTTCAGCAGATCGACTTCGAGGTGGGGGCGATCATCGACGCACTCCGCAAGAAAGGCCTGCTCAAAAATACATACGTCATCCTGTCGTCCGATCATGGCGATTATCTTGGCGATCACAACCTAATCGGCAAGGCGTCGTTCTACGAATCGGCGATACGTGTGCCGATGGTTGCGATGGGTCCGGGCATTAAGGCGGGGCAGACCGTTAGCGACATGGTCGAGCTGCGCGATGTCACAGCGACAATGCTGAAGTGGGCCGGTGTTGATCTACCGGGGTGGTATGACGCCCGCCCCCTGCCCGGAGAAGGAATGCCCGGTAAAACGGGGCGTACTAACATTTTCGGACTGCTTGGCGATGGCTGGATGAACTTTGATGGCCGGTACAAGTTACATAAATACCGCACCGGCGAGATGCTGTTGTTCGACATGCTGAACGACCCGCAGGAGCAGGTGAACCTGTACGAAAACGCCGAGTTTGCCGACATTGTTCGCAGACTGGAAGCCGAACTTACGGTTGAGTTGATGCAGTCGATAGAATCTTCGATGGACGACCGCCTCGCCCAGAACGGCGACATGTCGCAAGACCCAACTTTCGGCTACGAAAGCTGGAACCGCCCCTGGCCGGGCGCACCACGAACGGTGGCTGCGACTTACGACAAGCCGGGATGAAACAAGTAATTTTTACGGGTCGGTGAAGGAGCAGACCATGGCAGACATCCGCAAGGAGATCGAAAGTGCCCAACGAATTTATGACCAGCTCGGAATGTGGTCAGCTATAGATCGGGCACTGGTTGCAGTGTCGATTGCCTTGCCGGGCAGCCATCGGGCAGAGGTTTTCGCCAAGACAAAGGCGATCAATTCGTTCTACGACACTAATGTATGGGCGATCTACCGTGTTTCGGATCACATTTCCGAGGTATTGAGCGGTTCACCAACGATAGACCCGGAACTTGTAGAGACCCTGGCAGCCGTTCACGACCCATCAACGAAAGCCGATTATCGCTACTACCATTCCTTTGCATCCAAGTACGCCCATTTCTTTCTCAGTCCCGATGTCTTTCCGATATACGATTCCATGGCCGAGAAAGCTCTCCGGCAGATTCTTGGAACGCAATTGCGACTAGGTGAACATGAAGGAAAATACCGGAGATTCGTAACTCATATGCAAAATACGTTCAGAGAACTCAAAGATGAATACAACTGGAGCCAGATTGATAGGTTTCTGTGGTTGGTTGGCCAACTACAGGTGTTGCATTCGAATCCAGACGCCGGCAATAAAGAATTAAAGGGATTCGTTGAACGCAATGACCTATCTGATGAATTGCGTGAGGATCTAGCACTCTTGGGGAGTTACATTAATGGAGATTGACCGGACTCAACCCAAAAAAACCAACATCATCGTTGTGATGGTCGATGACCTCGGCTACTCGGATTTGGGCTGTTATGGCGGCGAGATCAGCACCCCCAACATCGATTCGTTGGCGTACGGCGGTCTTCGGTTTACCCAGATGTACAACGGCGCACGGTGCTGTCCATCGCGGGCTGCGTTGCTAACCGGTCTGCACCCCCACCAGGCCGGAATTGGCCAGATGACAACCGACCTCGGCACTCCCGCCTACCAGGGTTATCTGCGCGATGGCTGCGTCACTATCGCCGAGGTGATGAAAACCGCGGGCTACCGAACACTACTTTCCGGCAAATGGCATGTTTCGGGAGGCTGGGACAACCGAGAACGCGCCAACTGGATTCTCGGCGATAAAAAACACCCGCTACCAAAACAGCGTGGTTTCGACCGATCGTTCGGTCTGCTCAACGCAGCCGACTCGTACTGGAACCCGAAATCGCTGATTCTCGAAGACGTGTTGATTGATGTTGAGACCGACGATTTTCACATGACCGACGCCATCGCCGATCACGCGGTGAACCAGATCGACGAATCGGTCGCAATGGGCAAGCCGTTCTTCCAGTACGTTGCCTTCACCGCTCCCCACTGGCCGCTGCACGCATGGGAAGACGATATTGCGAAGTACGAGGGCAAATACATGGCCGGGTACGACGCGATTCGCACGGCCCGGCACGAAGAGCAAAAGGGGCTTGGTGTCGTTGACGATAAGTGGGAGATTTCGCCCCGAGACTCCGATTCGCCCGACTGGAAAGACGTCCAGAACAAGGAATACGAAGACATACGCATGGCGACTTACTCGGCGATGGTCGAGCAGGTCGACCGCAGCGTCGGGCGCATCATCGACACGCTGAAACAGCACGGCGAGTTTGAAAACACGGTCATCATGTTCCTCTCGGACAACGGCGGTTGTGCCGAGTTGTTCCAAGAAGATACAGACTGGCCCGACGCATCGCAGTGGGAGAGTTCGGTGACGCTGGGAGGCGAGCCGGTGCGCGTTGGCGATATTCCAGACCTACGACCCGGCCCCGATACCACGTTCCAGGCAGTCGAGTTGCCGTGGGCGAATGTATCCGACACCCCGTTCCGGCTATTCAAACGCTGGATTCATGAGGGCGGCATCTCAACCCCGTTCATCGTTCACTGGCCCGACCAGATTCAGAAGCCGGAAATACTGAACAATCCGATGCACATCATCGATATCTCGGCGACGTGCTACGAAATTGCCGGGGCGCAGTATCCGTCGGAGCATCACGATACGGCAATAACCCCGCTGGAGGGTGAGAGTTTCCTGCCTGCGTTAAAGGGCCGCAAGTGGATGCGCGAGCAGCCGATAACTGTTGAGCACGAGGGCAACCGGGGTATCCGCGTTGGTGACTGGAAGCTAGTGGCCGAGTGGAATAAGCCGTGGGAGCTTTACAACATCGCCGAGGATCGCACGGAGCAAAACGATTTAATCACCGGTAAGAAGCAATGGGCGAAACAACTTGAGAAGCAGTATTTCGAGTGGGCCGAACGCTGCGAGGTGCTGCCGTGGCCGGTCGATCCCAGCGTTGTCGCCAAACGCCTCAAAGGCGATCATGCGCACATTTCGCAGCACCGTGCCCCGGCAAGCGGTGGAATGAAGTAGGAAGCGTAGTATTTCCCGACCGCAGCAAAGCGGAACGGAGGGATCTCGCAGCTAACGATTGGTCTGCAGATACGCTTCGACCACTGCCATGTCGAACTGAATTCCAGCGAACAGGTGGTCGCTATCGAGGTCGCTCGACTTCGCAAACTCCGCTTGAGAAATCCGCCGGTATCACCGAATACCCACATATCGCAGCACCGTGCCCCGGCAGGCGGCGGAATTAAATAGCCACCCGAATGGAATTTTCAGGCTGTTGCGCGTGCCTGCTGGCGGGCCAGTGTGAGGCGGTACTGGGCTTCAAGTCGAAGCCAGAATAATGCACCAACACCATCGATAACCTTTTCGAGTTGGATCGCCGTTTCGGCAGTAATCGCCTTCTTACCGTTGATGATCTGACTAACGACTTTAGGTGGTCGTCCCATCCGCTTCGCCAGCTCAATCTGGGTCATTCCGCGCGCTCGTAATTCGTCGAGTAAAGTCTCACCAGGCGGGATCGCCAGAGATGGCGAGATATCTTCATATGTTTTCACCCTTTCAGTCATGGTAGTCAACGACCTCCAGTACAACCGTCAAATTTTCCTCAACCGTCACAGAAACAACTAATCGCATGTTCCCAGTCAGATCGATGCCGAATGTCCCGGCTCTATCACCTTTCAGTGAATGGAACCGAAGCGACCGGATACTTCTCAGTTCGTCGATCCCGCTCGATGCGAAGATAATGCCGATGCGCTGGACGTACTTCCGGGCTACGATTCGCCCCCACATCCGCTCTGCAACCGATAGATTGCGGTAGGCGTTTTCAAGCCGATTGCTTTTAAATCGAATCCGCATATTTACCTGTAAGTCGCAAATATATACCTATAGGGTAAATAATACTACCTGAAGAAACCAGCCCACTCCTCATTTTACGGAATTCGCGCGGGTCGATATTAATTCAGGCGACAAGGCGATAGAGTGGTGTTTGAGAAATGCGTCCCCATCGTCCTGCCTTTAAGGTAGGATTCAGCGCATTCGTGATAATGAGTACTCTGGCAGAGCCAGGTTTATTTTCGGAAAGGTGCGAGTTGAAATGAACGGTCGAGGATTACTTCAGAGACTTTCGAACCGTAGTTCGAGGCTGGCGATCTACGTCGCGATTTTTGCCATGTTCGCCATCGTCGCGGCCGCGTGCGGGTCTGACGAACCGGAAATATCGACGTTCGTTCAAGTCAGAACCGCTCCTGCGGACTACACGATCGACGACCTGAAGGATTTTGGGTTCAAGGCCTCCAAGCAGTACGACGTCGAGGGTCTGCCCGACGGACTTGATTCCTGGAAGGGTTTCTGGGGGCTCGATCCGTACAGCCGTAACGACTACGAAATTCGCTTTTACGCATCGCACGAGATCGCCGTTTCGAGCGGTCAGGCCATGGCGGTAGAGGCGACCGGAGATGAATTCGAGGCGAGCAGGGACAGCCAGACCTGGACTGTGGGCGTGAAAGACCGTTGGCAGACCCGCGGGGTTAC
>CAYLWG010000164.1:6470-6808 GCA_964387235.1 uncultured Dehalococcoidales bacterium | reverse complement strand
GGTCATGGACTTCGCCGAACGTAAGCGTCCACAGGACGGTCAATTTGCGGTGAAAATCGCTGACAACGATCTGGAATTTCGTGCCGCGACGACCGACACAGTGCATGGTTAAATGGCAGTCTTGCGGATACTGAACAAGAGCCTGAAATTGTTCTCCCTTGGTGACCTGGGGCTTTCAGATACCTCGAGTAGCGCGCTCAAAAAAATGATCAAGGCACCGTACGGCATCATCCTTGTTTCCGGGCCGACCGGCGCGGGCAAGACAACAACGCTGTACGCGGGCTTGAACGAAATCGATTCTCGGCGGCTAAACATCATCACCATCGAGGACCCCGTCG
>CAYLWG010000164.1:0-6452 GCA_964387235.1 uncultured Dehalococcoidales bacterium | reverse complement strand
CCCCGGAATCAACTCGATACAGATCAACGAAAAAGCCGGTCTGACGTTCCCGATTTCGCTAAGGGCAGTGCTTCGTCTCGACCCCGACGTCGTGCTAATCGGCGAAATTCGCGATGCTGAAACGGCACGAATCGCGGTGCAGGCCGCCCTTACCGGCCACCTCGTAATGTCATCAGTTCACGCAAACGACGCAGTGCGTGCCGTATCACGTCTTGTCGATCTTGGTGTTGAACCCTTCTTGCTCTCCTCAGCGCTTCTGGGTGTCGTTTCGCAGCGCATGGTTCGCCGGATCTGCGAGCACTGCGTCACCGAAAAAGTTCCCGAAGGCGATGAAGCCGGGGCGGCCGAACAGCTGGGGTTCGACCCAGCGAACGCTATACCCATGGGTGTTGGCTGTTATTTCTGCGGTTTCACCGGTTACCGCGGACGCACCGCGCTGTACGAAGTGCTTGCGGCATCTGAAGAATTCAGGCAGTTGGTTATGCAACGCGCTTCGAACAGGGAATTGCTGGCCGAGGCAGAGGCGACCGGATTCCTGTCGATTAAGGAAGACGGTATCGAGAAGGTTAAGGCCGGTATAACGACGCCATTTGAGATTATGCGGAGCGTTTACGCACTATGACAACCGCTGCGCGAAAACGACGCCCGGTAAAGGCACGGCGAAAATCCGTGACAGGGCGCCGGAAGCGGCGAGAGCCTGAAAAATCACTCTGGGCGCGACTACGTGAAGTAGAGATCGGAACAAAGAAAGTAAAGCGTTCCGAACTGATTTCCTTCTCACGGGAACTATCGACCCTGGTCGAAGCCGGTATTGGTATCGATCCTGCGCTCAACTTACTACAGGCGCAACGTGTCGGAACCGTTTTCGAGAAGGTGATAGGCAAACTAAAAGAAGACCTGAACGCGGGAAAGACCATCGCTGAATCGATGGGTTCGCAACCCGAGGTATTCCCGCACGTATATGTGCGCACAGTTTCCAGCGCAGACCGTGGTGCGCCACTGACCAGGACACTGAGTCAGGCGGCTGATTTTCTTGATTCAGCACAATCTGCGATTGCCCAGGCAAAAAGGGCGCTGATCTACCCGATTATGGTCGTGTTCGTCGGTATCGGCATCGTGATTATGCTACTTACCGTTTCGCTGCCGCAGATGATTGGCCTGTTTGAAACGATGGGTGCCGATCTACCGCTGCCCACTAAAGTACTAATCCTCTTTTCCGAATTCATCAGAACGTATCCGATCCACATCATGGGTTTTCTGGTGGTGTTTATATTTGGTGGCCTGAAACTGAGTAAATCGAAGCGCGGGACCAGATTTATACACAAAATGCTACTGAAAGTACCCATGCTCGGGCCGATCATCATCGGGGGTGACGTGGCCCGTTCAGCGGGTGCCCTGGCATCACTCTCCGAAGTAGGACTTCCGCTGCCGGAAGCGATGGAAGTGGCCCAAGAAACGGCCAGTAACCTGATTGTTCGAGAAGCACTTGCCGAGGCCCGTGAGGGGCTTGTTGCCGGAAACGGATTGGCGCGTCCGCTTGAAAAGACCGGCCTGTTTCCCGCGATGTTCATACAGACTCTCAAGGTGGCCGAGGATACCGGTACGCTCGACGAAAACCTTCGCAGAATGTCTGATTTCTATCAGCAGGATTCGAGCGAAAAAGTTAAGGGGATGGTCGGTTTAATCGAACCACTTGCCACTATTTCAGTGGCACTGGCAGTCGGTTTCATCGCAATGGCCGTAATCATGCCCATGTACTCGATTCTCGGCTCACTCGGCGACTGACCATTAGCTACCTCGTGTAGCACACCTAATCCCAACGTAGTGCAGTCAGGGGCCAATCCCCCCGTGCGCAGTATGGAATGAGTACGCATTCCGCCTTCGGATCAGTAGTTCGTTTTACCTGTGTGGGAAGTGAGCGCCATGCCACTGTCACGTCTCTTAAGCCATGATCGGCCCGACACCGTTTGGGCAGGGTCGGAGCGCGGCTTCGTGATGATCGAGATGATGCTTGCAGTTGCCATTGTGGGAACGGCGATGCTGGCGGTGTTGCTGGCATTTTCTACCGCATCCCGCACTGCAGCATTTGTCGAAACCTCGACCACCGGGGAATGGGTGGCTACATCGCAGATCGAGTTTATTAAAACGGCCACATACCAGTTGACACCAGACACATACGCCTCGGTTTCTGTACCGGCTGGTTTTGCCGTATCAAATGCAACGAGCGATGTAACCGGAGGCGATGAGAATATCCAACTGGTGACAGTTATCGTCTCGCGGAACGGCGAGAACGTTTACGAAACTTCGGCACTGAAAGTAAACCGTTGAATACCAGCGTAAAAACAGAAACCGATCAGAAAAAACACCGCTTGGGAGAGCGCGGTGTGATGCTGATGGAATACGCAGTTTCGATCGGATTCATGGCGCTTCTTGGCGCACTCGTGTTGAACATGCTGGGGCAAGGCTGGGAGCTGCAGTCGCGCAACAGCGCGGTTCTGGAAGTTGCTGTTGGCACTTCAACATCGACAAGCTGGTTGATCCGGGATATTCACGTCGCCACCGCCACAGATATTCCCGACGGCGGGGCCGCACAGACAACGGCACAGTTCACCTGGACCGATTCGGACGGGGCACACGTCTGCGAATACTCGCTTATGTCTGACGACATGCAGCGGACCTGTGATGGCTCGACACTGATCGTTGCCGACAACATCAGCAATCTTGGCTTTGTGCGCTCGGGGGACCTGGTAACAATTTCCTACGCCGTGATCGCTCCGGATCGACCGGATATATCAGATGCGATCGAACTGAACGTAGCACTGGGGGCAGGCTGATGTTTGTTACCCGGATAAAAAAAGCATCTCGTGCAATAGTCGAACATCTGCATCGCGTGCTTGGGGCAATCACAACACTCGGTGCTGCGAACCGAAACGTTATGAGCGTCGCGAAGCAACGCGGATTTTCCACTCTGATGCTCGCCCTGATCGGTCTTCTTGCCGGTACATCGCTGGCAGTGCCCGCTATGCAACTGGCCGCCGGGACCCTGACAAGCTCGGTCGGGTCATCGGCATCAATCGACACGCGCTCGGCAGCCGAACACGCCCTGTGGCGACTTCGGTACGACCCGGCTGTTTATGACGAAATGACCGGTTCACCACCGGAAGTGTCCTACATACTCGGCTTTACGAGCGGTGATGCGAACGTGACCATCGCCGCATCATCCGACCCCCCGCTCGATAACGGACTCACAGCCAGCCTGACGGTGACGCCAAGTACGGTGCCGGAAAACGTCCCGACGACGATCACCTACACACTCACAATCAAAAACGACGATACAGAGTCACATGATGTGACGCGTTTCGTGGTAAACCCGTCTGGTTCATACAATCCTGCGTACCAGACCGGCACTTCTACCGGTGCGACGACACAGGACCCCATTTACCAGGGTGGCAAGTGGCATTGGGATCTCGTTTCTCCGGTAAGCGTTGCAGGATTCGGCGGTACGGTCAGCCTGACGTGGCAGATGACGATCGACGAGGGCGACGGTCAGTTCTGGATGCGGGGGACAGTTCGAGTCGACAATATCGGCAATATTGATGCGCCGTTATCGGGTTCAGTGCGGGCGACCGGGGTTAGCGATCTGGCTATCACCACGGTGGTTACGCCGACAGAAGTCGTAGCAGGTTCATCACAGGTCTACACCTACACCATCGATATCACGAACAATGGCCTGATCGACTACACGCCCGAATTTGTGAAGCACTGGACATCGACTCTGTTCGACCACGACGCGGGCACGACAACAGGTATGTCTACTGCCGACCCGGCCCGAAACCACGATGTGATTAACGCTCTCTGGGAATGGACATGGGACATTTCCGGGGTGACGATTCCACCATCGTCAACAGTGAGCCTGTCGTTCGATATGACAGCGACTTTATTGCCAAACACATATTTCGTCACAAGCGGTATTCGAGTGGTGGAAGACCTGAATGCCAACGGTCAGGAAACCACGGCCTCGACTGGCGACACTGCACCAATCACCGTCGTCCGGAGCTTCACGATAACGATTACGCAAAATGGCAAGACACTAACGGTAATCGCCAACGTGACTGCCAGCGGAATCCAGATCGTTTCATGGGTTGAGTCCTAGCATATGACTACTATCACTAGCGCGAAAAACCAGCAGAATTTCGACACCGGCGAAGGTGCCGCAGACGAGTTCGAGGAAAGCACCGGTAGGCGAATTCTTTCCTTCTCTCGTCTGGTGGGCCTGCAACTGAAACGGACAGTGGTGTTCGTCCCGATTTTTGGCGTTGTATATCTTGCCATGGCGTTTCTCTGGTATCAGGGAATTCAGGCCGAGCGAACCCTGGAAGCAAATTCGGAATCACAGTTGTTCCTGCTCGGCCAGCCCGCCCCGCAGCCGGAGTTACTCCTGAAACAGGTCGAGGGCTGGGACACCGCCTACAGGGTGACACTCGATGGGCGTACCAGCCGCCCAGACGACTCCGATCTGATCGGACACGTGATCTTTGCCGCCGAATCAGCGGGACTCGTAGTCATCGAAACCGGGACGAATGATGATGGAACTACTACGCTCGGAAACGATAGTTATACAACTACGCCGCTGTTGATGAAAGCGAACGGTACGCTCGAGGGAATCGAACGATTTCTTCTGACCCTGGAGACCGACGAATTCGCTGCCTTCGAGGTACAGGCTTCGATATTTACAGCCGGGACAGTCGGCTACGTGCTAACGCTGAGGGGCGTTTTCTATTCACTGCCTGAAAACTATGGCGAACTGCTCGTTGCCGACGAATCCGATCTCCCGGTTATTCCAGTGAGGCCGGTTGGGTCGGCAGGTGACACTGAGGTCGCACAGTGATTTCCACAGGATGGCGGCGTCGCGCGCCCAAGAGCGCCCCAGATGAACCGAAGCGTGCAACCATCGCGCAGTTCAGCGAAAAATTAGGCTCATTCATCACCTCATTACTGTTCGAATCGGTCGATCCGGGCTCGGCTATGAACACTGCGGGGCGATCCGATAACGGGCCGTTCGGAATGGTTGGCCCGAATACCCTGACGGCCGTTAAAACAGGTGTAGGTGTTGCTGGCCGGACTGCCGCCTCTCCTTTCGGCTCACTGGTAACCATAACTATTGCCGACGAATTGATTCGGGTGCTTACAGCCCGCGGCAACCGGGTGAGGGAGTGGGCAGAATCCGATCTACCAGCGGGCGTGGTGCAGAACGGATTGATCGTCGATGAGCATACGTTTAGCGAAGTGCTAGGTGAAGTTCTGGGCCAAGTCACCCGAAATGGCAAGCTCAATGGTCAGAAAGTTGCGATTGCAATTACCGGTCGGAACCTGGTTCAGCGCCGCCTGACTGTTTACGTTGACGATGACCAGGAAGTTGCCGAGGCGATAATCGCTGCCAGTACCGAATCGATGTCGATCCGAGCCGGGGAAATGCAGGTCGAGTGGGATGCCGAAGCACTTGATCTCGTCGACCCGGACGATGAAGATCTGGATCAGGAAGACGTTGAAGACGACACCGAAGACGGCCCGCCCGATTCTCCGTTACAGGATGAAGCCGATAGCGCAGTTGCTCCTTCCGGTGGTTCATCTGAAGATATCGAACTGGAGAACCTCGATTTAGGGCTTGAACCAGAACCAGAAGGCGATCCGTACGATGTGTATGCACTCGCACTGCACAGGCACGTCATTCGCCGGAACCTCCGGACCATCTCCGATTTCGGCCCGAGGTTCGCAGGGGTACAGCCCAAAATTCTCGCTCTGGCCGCCGCGGTAAACAGCCCCGCAGCAGTCATTCTCGATTTCGAAGCGAATGCACTGGTTACGGCCGTTGTCAGCGACGGTCTTCCCGAAGTGATCCGTGAAGTCGGGATAGCCCGACACCTGAACCGCTCGCAGTGGGTCGACCTGATAACTACTCAGATATCGCGCGCAGTGGCTTTCTACGATTCGATTTTCCCAGATGATCCGCTTGAGACGAATGTCGCTGTATTTGCAACAGGCCAGACCGAGCAGGCAAAAGAAGCCATCGACGAAGCCCTGAGTAGGCTTCCATTCGTCCGTTCCGAACTGCCGCAGACTCTCCGCGCACCAGCCGAATTTCCTTTCGACAGGTATGCGGCGAACGTTGGGCTTGTAATTGTTTCGGGCAAGCGGTTCTGGCAGCGCTCGCCGGTGCCTCTGCTGCCGACCCCGAAGTTCGACTATCGGCCCACGCACTATCGGCCAAGGCCGGTCCCGTGGCGGGCAGCGCTGAAAATAGCTGTTGCGTTTATCCTGGCCTTCGGGGTCTTTAGCTCGTTCCAGGCAGTGACTGAACAATCGGAACTGGTTGCACAGTCCGAGTCCAGGCTGGCGATAATCGAGCGTCAGGCCGGGTTGCGAACTCTGAAGCTCAAGGATATTCGCGAAGC
>CAYLWG010000163.1:0-6839 GCA_964387235.1 uncultured Dehalococcoidales bacterium | reverse complement strand
CCCCGACCACGCAGACCCGCTGCCTTCACTTCGTCAACGACTTCAGCCGGGGTCATTTCGGTCAGTGCCCGGTTCAGCGCAGAGTAGCCATCGTTGGCTACATATTGAAGCAAATCATAAGGGTCGATCTCGCCAAAGTTACGTGTGGCAATACGCTTTTGCAGGGCGATCACCGGAAGGCTGTCTAGCGTGGGTAAATCTCCGATGCCAGACACATTGCCGGTGCTGCCTTTTTTTGCGGTGTACGCAAACGCACGGTCGAGAAGCGGCTTGCCATTTTTTACATGCTGCTCAACGATTTCTCTGGCTTCATCGGGTTCAACATTTCCATAGTAGATGCGTGTGCCGTCTGGCATCAGTACATCGACTTGCGGTTCCATGTACATCAGTCCCGGTGCGCCAACCATCGAAACATTAGTGCTCATGTCCAGCGAGGCCACGGCCTGTTTAAAGGCATCGAACACTTTATCGGCACCAACAGCCTGACCCGATGTGCCACCGCCGACTCGAATCCAGGCGTTATCGCCCGCGGTGAGTTCTTTCCAGCGTATGGCTGCGCGGGTTTTGAGTTCTTCGAACGGCGTTGGCATCTGAATCCTTTTTACTCTGCGGTCGGCCTGTCGATCAAGCGACTAACCGTCGAGCCCTCGTAGTCCACGCACGATTTTCGCTGCGGATTCTGGTGTTTGCTTGCCAATCAGGTGGTGATCGATGGCGATGCACGGGCCCTGTGCGCACGCACCCAGGCAGGTGTTGTACTTCAGCGTCACTTTGCCGTCGAGGCTTTCGCCCTCGCCGGTAAGTTCAAGTGCGGCATGAACGGAATTGAGTATTTCCTGAGCGCCGAGTAGGTGACATGAAGGGCCCCAGCACACGTCAAGAGTCTTTTCGCCAGGCGGGGTGAACCGGAAGTTGGTGTAGAAAGATGCGACGCTCCACACTTCGTTGGTTGTGGAGCCACAAAATGTCGCCGTTTCCTTGATGGCTGCATCGGGCAGGTGGTGGATTGAATCCTGCACGGCCAGAAGTGATGACAGTACGGTAACTGTGGGCTGTCGTTGAGAGTTCAGAACCTGTCTGATTTGCTCACGCAACTTAGAATTCTGCTTGGTGTCAGCAGTTGTCAATTTAACCTCAACAAAAACGGGAATTTCGACTTCGAGAATCGATTCACAATCCTAGCAGAGCCCAATAGGCCACACAACGCAGCCGAAGGCGAAATAGCGGAGTCAGAACAGGCGGTATTTTTGTATGTGCTGTGCGGGTACATTCCGTTCAGGATCAGCGTTGTCAGTTCGTGTTGCACCGATGTCATTTCCCTGTTTCTACTCAAGACCACCCCAAGCGTCCACTGGGGAACTGTCTCTGCTTTCACGATTCCAGAACGGGTCGAGGTACAGTCCGCTGGTATTTCGACGCCATAAAGGGTGATCGACTTACCCGTTTGAATCACGGTCGAGACGAAAAATTATTGAGCCCGCTTTTGCTGGGAAAATCACCGGCTGCCCGGTAACTACGCGTCGGGAGAACCGACTGTGGCAGCCACTGCCATATCGAGTGTTTTATCGCGCGGGATAGTTGGCGACATCACGATCTCTTCGATAACGGTGCGCCCCGGCAACGTTGCACACAGCAAAATCGCCTGTGCAACGTCTTCGGGCATCATCATGGTGGCCCGAGCGGCGGCATCAGGCATGTGCGGGCGATTCTCAAGAATCGGGGTGTCGACTTCTGCCGGCAATATCGTCGTAGCGCGGATTCCTTTTTCGTTCAACTCTGCGTTAATCCCTCGCATCAGGTTGTAGGAAGCCGCTTTCGCCGCACTGTAGGCTGCACCTCCGAGAAGTCCCGGATGAAGCGCCGCATACGAGGACGTAGTGATAATCGTGCCGCTACCTCGTTCTATCATCGAATTAACAACCGATTGCGTGAGGCGGTACACGCCTTCAACGTTCACGCGGAACACGCTCTCCCACTCTTCTGAACTTACGAAGCGAATAGATCGCACACGGGAGCTGTGACCTGCATTGTTCACCAGGATATCGACCTTGCCGAATTCGTCGAGTGTCCATTTACCGAGTGCTGCCGCCGCTTCGCCGTCTTCGAGGTCGGTCGAGTGAATAACCGCTGTGCCGCCATTCTTCGTGATGACCTGCATCACTTCGTTCAGCGGCTCGACTCGCCGACCCGCCAGCACCACACTTGCCCCCTCACCGGCAAACAACAGCGCGGTCTCGCGTCCGATACCTGTGCCCGCACCCGTGATGATCGCGATCTGACTTTCAAGAAGTCCCATAAACAAATAATTCCCGTGCTAAATAATTCGGATAAAAAAGAAGTCTACTGCCAGTTTTGCCACGCCTGTTTTTCGTCGTCAATAATCATTTCTGCCAGTTCACGGCCCATCTTAAAACTGTAATTGGTGCCGCGGTCTTCTGGATATATCTGCGTGGTATTGGAAAGGTAAAGTCGGTGAACCGGCGTCCGGTGATCGGGAATTACTTTGGAGTAGTTCGTGCCAATAATCGGTTGTGCAGCACTCAGTGCGTTGTAGTGAATCTTCTTGATCCACGACCGGTCGAACTCCGGATTGAATTTCGTAAGATGAGGCAGGTATAGATCGAGAAGCTCGTCTTTAGACATCTTGAAAAGACTGTCTGAGCGATCAAGATAGTTCGTTATGTAAAGAATGTTATTTCCGCCGTACCACTCTTTGGGGAGCATGTTTGTGTGTTCGATCAACCCCAGAAAGGGCACGTCGGGGTCGGCGATGTTCATCCAGTAGAGATCGGTCAGCGGGCGCGACATCTCCAGAATTAACACGACTGCCGCAAGATAGTGAACACCGGTCAGGCGACTACGGTATTCAGCGGGCAGATCGACAAGTTCGGGGAACGAGAACGAGGGCACTGTCGAAAGGATGCAGTCGAATTCTCTCCGGGTTTCATCGCCGCCATCATGCTGCGTTATGAGTGCCTTCGCCACGCCGTCGGCTACTTCAACCTTTACGACCGGGGTCGATAGGTGAATCTCGCCATCTTTGGATTCGATAACACTTTTCAGGCGGTCAAAAATAGTGTCAAAACTACCGTCAGGGTAGCCGAGCATTTCACGTCCACGAATTCCCTGCCGCGAGGCAAACCTGGTTTGTATTTTCGACCAGAACCACGGCATGCCGATCTGGTCGTAGTATTTCCCAAATTTCCCTTTGAGCAGCGGTGCCCAGACTTTCTCGTAGGCCATGCCACCCAAATTTTCTCGAAGCCAGTAATCGGCGGTCTGGTCTTCCAGTCCCCTCCAGTCCTTGATGCGTTTAACACGAAGGGCGAACAGACCCAGCTTGATCCGGTCGATTATAGGAAGTGCGCCCAAACGCAGGAGATCAAGTGGGGTGGTCGTCTTGTAGACCTTGCCAGACGTATAGGTTCCGACCCGAGACGGATACCACTTCATTTTGTCGCCCAGGCCCAAATCCACCATCAGGTCGAGGATCGCCTTATCGTTGGTGAACAAGTGGTGATACCCACGTTCGAGCGGCCCGCCACCAACCTGAATAGTCGAGGCCTGACCACCAACGAACGGCGCGGATTCATAGACCACAACTTTGTGCCCTTTTGACGAAAGATCAAATGCCGCAGCCAGACCTGCCGCCCCCGCGCCAATAATGCCGATCTTCATACAGTTGTCCTTTTGGGCGTCTTCTCGGTCGAGCTTCCCCCGGTTATCTGTTGGCCAGGCCGTTTTGCGCCTCGCATCAGACCGGAAAGCGATTGGCCGTCAATAACCAGCAACACAGCACCCAGCACTGTGGGTGGGAGCCACAGGGCGACGTGAACCGTGAGAGCAAACGCGGCTGCGACTTCCTGCCCGACTCCCAGCGCCACCAGTGCAGCAGCGCCGAAAAAATCGAACGGGCCCCAGCTTCCAGCAGTCGATGGAAGTACGCCCGCAAGATTTGCCGCAGATGTGAATACGAGGATTACGGCAATAAACTCAAGTTGAGAATCGAAAATGGGTCGAAGGTCGAAACCGAGGGCGATCAGGTAGTACATGGCGGCCTCGGAAGCCCAGACGGGGATTGACCAGAGAAATACTTTGAACAGGTCCGAAGGCGAACTGACGACTGTTAACCCTTCCAGCAGCCGTTCAGCTATCCCCAGCAAGCGAGTTCTTAGCCCTTGACCGACCATAAACATGCTGCGGTTGAGCCAACGGATAACCGTTTCGCTGCTGGCTGTCGAAATAACAACAACAACGGCCAGCACCCCCAGAAACGGTAGCAGGGCCACAAGTGCCAGGACTAACGGCCCGCCCGGCACACTCGCAGAAATGTCACCTACCGCACGTTCAACGCCGATAGTGCCCATAAGCCCGGCAGCAGCCAGAAAGAACAGCAGTGTCAGCACGTCGGTTGCGCGCTCGACTGCAATGGTGCCGAAAGCCGCGGGTGCGGAACATGCTTCACGCAAACTGAGGTAGTACGAGCGGACAACCTCGCCAATCCTCACGGGTATCAGGTTGTTCGCCATATAGCCAACAACAACCACGGCGTAAATGTTTCGTTTGGGTTTTCCGATAATCGGCCGAAGCAGGAACTTCCATCGACCTGCACGGAACCATACCGCTATGAAATAGAAAACCAGCGAGGGTGCGATAAACACGTAGTTCGCTTTGCCGAGTTCGGTGCCGATCGTCGCGAAATCAACGAAGAGCACTACAAATACGACGAGGAATACTGCGCTGCCGACTGTGCCCAGCCAGAAAGCCTTGTTACCAAACATCACTAAAAGCCGACGGTATCCTTGAATTATCTGGCCTGTGATGACTGGAATACGTGGTCGTTTCACTTTACGGGTACCAGGGGAATCTGGTCAGAAAAGTAGACGAACGAATCGATCGTACCAAGTGGGTTCGATAGCTTGCGGTATAGGAAATAGTCTATCGACCCTTTCCATCGTTCACGATCGATTAGTGTTGCAAAGAAGGTTTCCGGTGACAGTTCGCGGTACCGTTCAGGGAACCACCAGCGGTGTACCAATCTGCGCCCTTCCGAAAATCCGTCGGGAAGTTTGGTTACTGCTTTCGCGTTGTTGTTCGCGTTAATTACGGCGATTAGCCTATCGTCGCTGATTTCAACTTCGTCTTCAGTCTGATCGGCGAACGATATTTCAGTGAACCGCCGCAGGTACCACTGCCACGGCCACGAGTAGGCATCCCTGATATCGATTGCCACCTTGATCGCAGACCGGTCACCCGTGAGCTGCGCTGTCTGTTCAATCTCTTTTGCCAGCTTGTGCAGATCGGGGGATGTCTGGGTGTAGACGAGCATCTCGCGTGGGATGTCACCGTTCTGATAGCTGGCGATCCACCCAGCCCGAAAGGTCAACCCGAACAGCATCACCGCAGTGATGAGTCCGACTATCCCGAGGGTCTGGGATAGGCTAATTCGGTTGGCAAGCACCAGGGCCCCCAGCAGTAGAAGCCCCATACCGGTGAGAATGCCCCATGCCAGTGCGAACTGCCCTATACCCTTTCCGAAGTCGAGAAACACAATGTTCCACAGCAACAGATAAAAGATCGGAACCCCGATCAGGGCAATTGCCGCTCGACTACGTACTGCTTTCGGCCAATCGATTGACATAACAATGTCGTTTACGGTCTTGGCAGACAGGATTATCGCAGGAAGAGAAATGTTGACTAGCAGCCATGGCATTTTTTCGCCCGCATGCGTGTAAGCGATAAACGTTGCGATTGTCCAGAAGATTAGGAACTGGTTGGTTTTTGATGTTCTGAGTACAAACGGGATTGCGATGAATGATGCGTAAACAACCAGCAGCGCAAGATTACCCACGATGCTCAATACGTCTTTCTCAGCTCCCTGAACAATTCCACGTTCGAAGCTGAGGCTGCTATTGGACAGGACGGCCATGCCCGCGGCGGCAAACAGAATGAGAACCCAGGGTCGGAAGCCCGACTTGAATGCATAGAAGGTCGTGGTAGCTCCAGCCACCAGGAATGGCAGGAATTCGTAGATCGCACTAATCGTGAAGTAGTAGTACCAGGGCTGGTTACCCCTGGCGACATCTTGCTGGGCGAGCCAGTAGCCCAGCGATTGCCAGGCCCCACTGCCTACACCACCGGGATTAGAGCCGAATCCGGTGAAAAACAATACGAATACCAGGGTGAATACAGCCCATGCACCCAGGAATACCCGGCGTTTCCAGTACCAGCCGAATAGGAGCGATGCGCTCACCAGTGCAGCACTCACTCCGATTGCGATGGGCCAGCCTACCCCGCTTGGACTGCCTGTAGGAATGCCGGGCAACCCGTCTTCGGCCGCGAGTGTTACACCCAGTACGCCCTGAAAAACAGCTATCCCGGCGGCTAGTAGCGGCAGGACAAGCGTTCCAAGTAGAACCAGGAACGATGCCGTTGGACTGAATTCACTGAGCGTCCGCCGTGCGTACAACCAGTCACGCAACTCCTGCCAGACCTGTATCCCCAGATAGGCCATAAGTATTGCCACAACAATGTACTGAGTTTCCTTCGTTGTGAACCCGACTGCGATCAGCCCGGCTGCAATGTACAACCATCGGTGTTTTCGTTCGTCGATGTAGCGCCACATAACCCCGACAAGCGCCAGCGCGAATACGGCCATAAATATGTCGTTTCGAGCAAAACGGCTGAAATAGAGCATTGATGGCGAGAAGGCGAGCATTAACCCAGCGACCAAAGCGCCGATCTGTCCTATTCGTGGCTTCAGGAGAATTGGTACGAGTACTAGGCCGGCACCGAAAATCGCCATGGGAAGACGTAGTGAAAAATCACTGTCCCCAACC
>CAYLWG010000162.1:0-6955 GCA_964387235.1 uncultured Dehalococcoidales bacterium | reverse complement strand
CCCAGGAATTTCTGAAGCCCGGTGGTTTCTCTAACGAATCGTTCCCATCGGTAGAAGCCCGCAAGGTGTTACAGGAGCGACTTGAGCTTTCGACATTATCCGTTGAATTCGTGTTCACTCACCCTGAATGGTCGCCGTTCGACCCACGCTTTTCTGAAGCTGTAACCAACGCGGTAAGCGGCCTGAACAAGTACGACGAAGTGGCCTACGTAGTCACTCACCTCGACGATCCCCGGCGGGCGTCAACGATCAGCAACACAGTGCATGTCACTGCCGGGCTGACGATCGAACTGGAAGAATCACTCGAATTTCTCGAAACGATTACTGGCGAAGTCAATCCCGGCCCGCTCGACCTGATAATCACCGGTGGGCCGGCGCTGTACCGCGATATTTCACTGGCAAGCCAGGAAGACCTCAAACGGAGCGAGTCGGTAGCGTTCCCCATTGCGACGCTCACACTGCTGCTGGTATTTGGAACGCTGATAGCGGCGATCCTGCCTGCTGCGGTCGGGGGTGGCGGCGTTCTGGTGGGACTCGGGATAGTTTTCTTCATGTCTCAGGGCATTGATATGTCGATCTTCGCGTTGAACATCGTCACCCTGCTGGGCATCGGTATAGGCATCGACTATTCGCTGTTTTATACATCGAGGTTCCAGGAAGAGCTGCGAAGCGGGAAATCGGTTGACGAAGCCGTTCTGAGTGCCCATTCGCGTGCTGGCAAAGCGATTCTGTTCTCGGCAGTAACCAGTCTTATCGGGTTAATCAGCCTTGTCGCGTTCCCTGTGATGATGCTGCGTTCGGTGGGAATTGGCGCAGTTGCGGTTATTTTCGCTGCTCTGCTTGCATCGCTGACACTTATGCCGGCGCTGCTCGCCATACTCGGTCACAGAATCAACCGGTTCAGAATCGGGCCTGACTGGGCGAAGCGAAATGGCTTCTGGCTTCCGCTATCGCACTGGGTGATGAAACGTCCGTGGATGGTGTTGATTCCTACAGTCACGGTACTGGTGCTACTCGCGGTTCCGGCAGCTTCCATGCGACTCGGCACTGTCGATGCGACTATCCTTCCCGACTCGCTCGAATCTCGGCAAGGCTTTGATGTGCTTCGCGAGGAATTCGGCTTCGCCCTCAAAACAGTCATACCTGTCGGTTACATATTCGAAGGCAGTCCGTTCGACCGAAAAAATATCGAAAACGCCTACGACATCGGCCGAGAGTTGGAACGGTTGAACGGCGTGTCAACGGTAACCAGCATCGTAAATCTTGACCCCACTTTTGGCCCCGATCAGTACGAGATTCTTTACCAGAACCCCGAATCGATAACCGATATAACAGTTGCGCGTATTGTCCGAGAGACAGTTCGCGACGGGGCGATTCTTTTCCTAGTGGAAAGCGAACTTCATCCGTTCTGGCCCGAAACACGCGTGCTCGTTGCCGAAATTCGGTCGCTTGTGGTTCCATCCGGAAATAGTGCGAGCGGTGGAACTTTGCAAGTCACCGGCGGCGCAAGCGAAATTGCCGACATCATCAACGCGCTTTATAGCAAGTTCCCGATCGTCATCGCGGCGGTACTCGGTATCACCTACATATCGCTGATGTTTCTTTTCCGTTCCGTCATCTTGCCGCTGAAAGCTGTTTTGTTGAACGTGCTATCCATTCTTGCCAGCTATGGCGCGCTGGTGTTTGTGTTCCAGGAGGGCAACTTCAGCGGAATTCTGAACTTCCAGGCGATGGGCGTGATCGAGGCGACGTTGCCGATATTGCTGTTCGCGATTATTTTTGGATTGAGCATGGACTATGAGATTTTCCTGCTCTCACGTGTCGCCGAGGCATACGAACGCACTGGCGACAACAGGCTGGCCGTTGCCGAAGGGATGCAAAAAAGCGGGATGATTATTACAGGTGCGGCCGGAATCCTGATCGTAGTGGCCGGGAGTTTTGTGCTTGCCGATGTTGTTGTGGTGAAGGCAATAGGACTCGGCCTGGCAATCGCTGTTTTCGTTGATGTGACCCTTGTTCGCGCACTCGTTGCCCCGGCGATTATGCGGATTGCTGGTGATTGGAACTGGTGGTTGCCGGGGTGGCTCGACCGAATTCTTCCGGAGGTGAGGCATAACGGCTAATCGTGTAAGGCCCGCTCCTAACCGCCGCTTTCGTCCGATCTCCCACCGCGCACTAACCCCGCTGGTGTTGTTGATGGCGTTTGTTGTCCTGGCGGCAGGATGCACAACGTCAATCGAACCACGGCTCGTCCCGACTGGTGCCAGCCCCGATCCTACCTCCACTCCCGCTCCAATAAAATTTGCCACCAATGGGGTGCAAAACGGGGCGCTGCAGGCGAGCAACGATGAACTTGATCACGATTCACGGCTCGAATGGTGGTACTACAACGGCCACCTGGAATCCGAGTCAGGACGCGAATTCGGATTCCATTTCGTCGTGTTTAAAGCGGTCGATGGGACTGGAGAGCCAAACTTGATATCCCAACTCAGCCTGCTGGATGTCGAAACCGGCGAGCATTTCGAGTTGTACAGAGTGCAGGCGGGATTCCGTAGCAAAACGGCACAAGACGGATCAACGACTATCGAGATTGCCGATTGGGAATTTACCGTTTCACCGACCGCCGGGAACCACAGTATTTCCGCAACGAACGGCCAGGGCCAGAGCCAGAAAGTAAAACTGTCGCTACAGCTAGAAACGATGACTCCGGTGATGCTGCACAACGAAATCGGATGGCTGCCGACCGAGGCCGGGGCGACTTACTACTACTCGTGGCCGCGGCAGTCGGCGGTGGGCGAAGTTGTGATCGACGGCGAGAGGTTCGATGTGACGGGAACTGTCTGGTTCGATCACCAGTGGGGCGATTTTTTTGTGCTGGGGAAGCCGGCGGGGTGGCAGTGGTTCGCAGTTCAGCTTGATGATGGCGGTTCGCTGATGATTACCGAGGCCCGTGGGGTGAACGGCGAGGTTGTGGATACTTACGGGACGTACATGTCGCCGACGGGTGAAGTGCAGAGTTTGAAAGCTGATACAGATGGCATTCGCGTTGGGTCGACCGGAGAGTGGACCAGCCCATCGACAGGGGCCGCGTACCCGTCGGGCTGGACACTTGCTGTCGATTCGCTTGAGCTGGAACTGAAGCTGATTCCGGTGGCGCTCGACCAGGAAATACAGGTCGGGCTGCCGGTCGGGTCGGCTTACTGGGAAGGCAAGGTGCGGGTCGGCGGCGTGCAGAATGGCCAGCCCATCACAGGCGATGCCTTCGTTGAATTATCGGGATACGCCGACCCAGAGCCTATCGAGTGGCTTAATCGTTGGCCCTAAATGACGGTGTTTAACTCGGGGTGTTCGAAGCAAAGCTGATAGCGGATTGCAAGTTTTGCAGGGCGCTTCCTACATAGCACTCTGGCATAGCACTCTGGAGCATAAATGCGAATGATGCTATAAGCTCTGGCCTGCTCCGATCATCTATAGAAATGTTGCCTGAGTGCCAGTCGTTGACAGGCCACCGACATAAGAGAGACAGAGGCTGGCGGTTTGCAGACGATTGAATCTATAAACGAGTTGTATCGTGACGCCTGGTCGAGGTTCGCGACCGGAGTAACCGTAATTACCACGGTCGAACCGGGCGGGGCAGTGCACGGCATGACTGCCAGCAGCGTCGCCTCGGTATCACTCGACCCTCCACTGGTCCTTGTAGTGATCGGAGAAGAGCGACAGTCTCACGGCCTTATCGAGGCAACTGGCCGATTTGGAATGAGCATTCTCGACACCGGCCAGGCCGATATTGCGAAACACTTCGCGACCCCGCCGGAATCCCGCGGCAAAATCGAAGCACGGCATATCACGACTTTATCGGGAACCCCTGTTGTCGCAAACGCAATCGCAGTTATGGACTGCCGGGTGACAGCAGCTCACGAGGCGGGCGATCACACTGTTTTTATCGGTGAAGTTGAATCGATCACGGTGGGAGCCGGTGAACCGCTTGTCTGGTTCCAACGCCAGTTCGGCGGCTTCACCCGTTAGCTTTTCAGTGCCGGGCATACGTTGGCCCCGGCATACGTATGCCCCGAATGTTCGAGGTGAAACTGCCCGCGTTTTAGCCGGTGTCAAGTGGCATGGTAAGGGCCTATTGTCTGGCCCTAACTTCACCTGTTAATTTTATTTCTGGGTGATTCCCCGCTAACCCACATAGCTTCGGATCTTTATCGTCTCTGCCACCCTGCCAACAGCCACATCAAACGCCGCCTCTCGCATCGTTGAACCGGTTCGTTCAACCCGCTCCATCGTAACGTCGTATGCACGGTTAATCAGCCGGTCGAGCTCTCGGTTAACCCGTTCGAGTTCCCACTTGAACACCTGGATATTCTGTGCCCATTCGAAGTACGAAGCGATAACACCACCGGCATTCGCAAGAATATCTGGAACGATTTTTATATTGGCATCGATCAGGATATGGTCGGCAGCGGTCGTAACCGGTCTGTTCGCTCCCTCAACAATGACCTTTGCCTTAATCTTCGGGGCGTTTTCCATAGTGATCACATCCTCGACCGCAGAGGGAATCAGAACATCGCAATCAAGTTCGAGCAGTTCATCATTTTTCAGTGAATCCGCATCGGTCAGATCGGAGACCCCTCCACCATCGGCGATAATCCTGTCGAGTTCGTCGATATCGATTCCAGTTGTATTGATAATCGCCCCGTCAACGTCCGACACCGCAATGAGCTTCGCACCTTCATCAGTAATTTTTCTGGCAGCCGACGAGCCTACGGCACCATAGCCCTGAATGGCCACGGTGCATTGCTCGGGTATCATCCCGTTATCGACGACCGCCCGGCACCCGACAACCGCCGCGCCTCGTCCGGGAGCCTCCGTCCGCCCCAGCGACCCGCCCAGCTCGATCGGCTTACCTGTCACTATTCCCGGTGTGTGCCCGTGAATGGCACCGTAAGCATCCATGATCCAGGCCATTGTCTGGGACGAAGTGCCAAGATCGGGGGCGGGAATATCTCTATTTACCCCCAGCACATGGTGAACACTCGATGTATAGCGCCGTGTCAGCCGGTTAAGCTCGTGCATCGAGAGTTCCCTGGGATCGACGGCGATGCCGCCTTTTGCCCCTCCGAACGGGACATCGGCCAGGGCCGTCTTCCAGGTCATCAGCATCCCGAGCGCACGGATATGGGCAAGGTCGGTGTTCGGGTGATATCTCATCCCGCCCTTGTATGGCCCTCTCGCTGCATTGTGCTGTGAACGGAATCCCTCGAACACACGCACCTTGCCGTTATCCATCATAATTGGCAGTCCGACAAGGATTTCCCGCCAGGGGTGAACAAGCACTTCGCGCATACCGTCTTCGAGTCCGAGACTACGTACCGCCGCATCAATGCAGGCGATCGTTCCGTCGAGCATAGAGTTGTCTTGTACCAAAGCATGACTCCTATCAGCTGCTCACAAATTCGAGTAGTTACGTGCAGGAAAGTGGATTTAGGGCGATTGAGAGGAAAATCCCTTCAAATTGAAATTGACCGGGCCGAGCGTACGTATTTAGAATAGTGAGGTTGGGCAACGAACGGATGGCACACCAATGACCACAGATTACGCGATTATTAACACTGGCGGGAAGCAATACCGAGTTCGCGAAGGCGATACGGTAGATATTGAGCGACTCCCTGGTGAAGTTGGAACAGATATTACCTTTGACCGAGTACTGATGACATCAGTCGGCGGCAAACTTACGATTGGCGCTCCCGCAGTAGAGGGCGCATCGGTTATCGGTGAAATATCCGAACAGGGCAAGGGCGATAAAGTCATTTCCCTGCGGTACAAGAACAAAACCCGTCAGCGCGTGAAACGCGGTCACAGGCAATTTGTCACGTCGATAACAATAAAGAAGATTTCGGCGAAATAACTTACTGTTGCATCTCCGCAGCAGACTGGATCATCTAAATGGCACATAAAAAAGGTGGCGGGACATCCCGTAACGGTCGAGATAGTGCAGGCAAGCGCCTGGGCGTCAAGGCTTTCGCCGGTGAAGCGGTGACAGCTGGTGCGATTATCGTGAGGCAAAGGGGCACGAAGTTCCACCCGGGCCTACACGTAGGAATCGGGCGCGACCACACCATTTATTCGCTCGTCGATGGGCATGTCAGGTTCGACTATCATGCGAAAGATAAGAAACGCGTCAATGTCGATCCTGTGGCCTCCAACTGATCGCTCAAGGCGAATCACACGAAGAAGGCAATAACTCGATATGAAAGCCAAAATTCATCCGACCTACCACAGTCAGGCATCCGTTACGTGTGCGTGCGGTAACTCGTGGGAAGTGGGTTCTACAAAAGAAAGCCTGCGGACTGAAATCTGCAGCAAATGTCACCCCTTCTGGACTGGCGAGCAACGTATTGTCGACACAGAAGGCCGCGTCGAACGCATGATGCGTCGATACAGTCTCGGCACAGACACCGATAAAAACTAAGCACAAGGGGGCCGTGAATAACGGTCCCCTTTTCCACACCCGCCTCCACACCCGCCATTGTCCTCACCACAGCGTTTGAAAAATCAACCGGTCTTATACGGCGGTCAGGCTGTAATCGAAGGCGTGATGATCCGCGGGCGAACCCGTGCAGCACTGGCTGTGCGTCGCCCCGATGGTTCTATCATCCGTCGTTCGATCCCCCTTGAGTCTTGGGCGAATTCCCGGCTCCGAAAAATAATCCTGTTCAGGGGTGTGCTGGTTCTGCTCGAAACCCTGCTTGTCGGCATGAAATCGCTGACAATTTCGGCAAACGAAGCTGCCGCCGATGAAAACCCCGAAGAAGACCAGCAAATATCATCGCTGGCGATGGCCTCGCTGCTTGCTGTGTCGCTCTTTCTGGGCATTGTAATTTTCTTCCTGGTGCCGGTCCTAATATCGCGACTTGCTGAAAACGCCGGGGCAAATAATTTTGTTGCCAAA
>CAYLWG010000161.1:0-6960 GCA_964387235.1 uncultured Dehalococcoidales bacterium | reverse complement strand
CGCCAGTGGCCGGGTCGTAGTTCCAGAACTTCCCACCCTGAATATCGATCCAATAGAGCGTCTGTGATTCAACATCCCACATCGGCCCTTCTCCGACTATTGCGTTCTCAGAAGCCAGCTTCTCTACTGTGTACTCCATCGTTTTCTCCTGTCAATTTTCTGGAATCTTACCCGTCGAGAAGTCTGCCACCGACCGACTCTCTCGAATGGCTCAGTCTAACCGAGATTTTTGTTGAATTCGGGTGATGAGCGGCGGTCAAGGCGACGCACCACAATTTCGAATCACCGCGCAAAGCACAATTTTTACTATATATTTCCGCCCCAGACCTTAATTTGTTGGGTACTACTCATAAAGGCCATTCATGTCTTCCGAAGTATTTTTTATGGACGCTCGGAGCGATTCGGCGGAAACCAGTCTGATTGCCAAAGCTCTCACGGTGTTCGATGCGGCAGGTCTCGACGGGTTAATCGCACCCGGCGATGTGGTCGCCATCAAGGTCCACTGCGGCGAATGGAACTCGAGCGCCTACTTGCGTCCGGTCTATGCCAGGGCGATAGCCGACAGGGTAAAAGAGCTTGGCGGTCGGCTTTGTGTGCGATACGACGACACTGACATACGGCCCCTATTCTTCTCGTTCGACAGAGCTGGACCTGCTACTGACGGCAGAGCGCAACGGCTACACATCGGCCACTCTCGGGTGCCCGTTCATCGTTGCCGATGGCTACGTTGGCACCAGCGATTACCGCGTCGATATTCCAGAGGGTTACTTGCTCAAGGAGGCTTACGTCGCACAGGCGATTGCCGCCGCCGATGTGCTGATCACGCTGACTCACTTCAAGGGCCACGGCATGGGAGTGATTGGCGGCGCACTCAAAAATCTTGGCATTGGCGCTCAATCTAAGCGCGGCAAGTTCAATGTTCACATGGGTGGTCACCCGAAATACGGTATCGGGGCGGCGGTCAAGTTCAATCCGGATGCCTTTATCGGGAAAGAAAATGACTCTGAATGGGAACTAATCGAGGAGGTCTGCCCTATCGGTCTGTTCAAGATCACCGATGAAGGAAAACTCAAGTGGGATCGTGACCGGTGCATAACCTGCCTTGGCTGTCTCGGCGTGATGAACCCTCGGGGCATTTTCGAACCCAGTCAGGAGATGTTCGATGCCACCGACATCGCTATCGGTGATGCCGCGCTGGGGGTAGTAAAGGCTGTACCGAAAGTCGGTTTTGTGACCATCGCAGTCGATGTATCACCGAAGTGCGATTGCGCTGGTTTTTCAGATGTGCCTATCGTTCCGCATATTGGCGTTTTCGCAAGCACCGACCCGGTGGCGATCGATCAGGCCTGCGTCGATAAGGTGACAGAATCTCCGGGCATCCCCGGTTCACTCAGCGAAGAGATGGGCGTTGAAGGTGCTGGCGAACGCAAGTTCGATCTCGCTGGGGCGGCTATCGAGGGGTTATCGGAGCAGACGACGATTAACGCAGCAGTTGTGAACGGGCTTGGAACCAGGGATTACGTGCTTCACGAAGTTGAAGCAACCCCGGCTGAAAGATTCAGGTTCTCGTACGACCGACGACCGACACGGCAGCGATTTGCAAGTATGTTTGAAAAGTTCCAGCCGTTTCCGTCCGACCGACATGACGGCCACGGTTTCAACAGGCTCCCGGAGGTCGATTTAGACGCGCTGAAGCCGCACGATGGCCCGAAAGTCGGAACACATTCGCACGCCCCCTATCATGGCGATGGCACCAGCCACGCGCCGCCTAATGGACACGGGCGCGGAAATGTGTGGCATCCGGGGGAAGAAGGCACGCCTCCAAAACCACAGACTCGTACCCACGAGCACTGAGAAGTAGTTAAGAAAATACGGTTGGTTCCTTCTCCTGTGGAGAGGATCCAACCGGTCAAAACATTCGGGAGAAATATCGACATATGCCACGTGGACAGGATCTGCTCGACGAAGCGATTTCGCTAATTTCAAACGCGGGCCAGGGTGCTGGCGACGCCGGGCTTGGCGAGCGGGCGAGCGGATTGGTGGAACGCCTCGCCGCTCAGCGGGACAAGTTCTTTTTTAAGTCGCTCGCCGGGGTGCCACTTGCCAATAAAGTGAAAAAAGCCGGGCAGGCGTTGGGCGGTGACTGTTCTTCGGCCAATATGGACGCTGTCGAAGTGCTAGTCGGGCAGATCGAAGACAAGGCCGATGCGCCCGGAATTGTGCTTACCTGATGGGCCGGTTGCTGAAGGTTCTCGTGACCGGCGGGGCCGGGAGTATGGGGCAGCTGGTTTGTGCCCGGCTTGCTGCCAACGGTCATGCTGTGCTGGCGTTCGATCTTCCCGCGGCCAACTTCACCGACCTGCCAGCCGGGGTGATGCCATTACCGGGCGACCTGACATCGGCTGAAGATGTCGCTGCTGCAGTAAGCGGAGTGGATGCAGTTGTTCATCTCGCCGCCATACTGCCACCGGTCGCCGACCAGCAAGTTGAGCTTGCCCGGCGCGTTAATGTCGGCGGCACCATGATTATTGTTGATGCCATGACGAAGCACGCTCCCGCTTCCCGGCTGGTGTTCAGCTCTTCGGTGAGCGTTTACGGGGCGCCGGGTGATGATGCGGAAATCGTGTCTGATACCACTGTGGGACATCCGTACAGGCCCGACGACAACTATGCGAAAACAAAGGCTGAATCGGAGCAGATCGTTGTAAATTCGGGCCTGGACTCGTGCATCTTGCGTATCTCAGGTGTTTCGATTCCGGTGTTCCAGGAACCTCCTGCTGAATGGCCGTTTTTGCCCGATCAGCAGATCGAGTTTGTCCACCGTGACGATGCGGTGAGCGCAATCGTTGCGGGAGTAACGGCAGAACTGAACGGTTCGACCCGGATAATTAACGTCTGCGGCGGCCCGTCATGGCGCATGACCGGGGCGAAATATGTTGCCGATTATTTCAACATGATCGGGGTTGACCCTGACGATGCGGTCTACCAGTCGGCCCCGGGTCATTTCTCGTGGTACGCCGACGAGGGAGGTCAAACTGCTCTCGGTTACCAGCAGAACTCGTACGAGCAGTATCTGGAGCAGTTACAGGGTGATATCGACCGCCTGATGGCCGAGTAGCCAGGCTGCTTCGACTATTGGTTATTCCCGTTGGCTTTTCGGGGTGCTAACTGAGCGGTTTGCGGCCGTCGCCCCTCGGACATCTCGAACGCCGGGATACCTCGAACCTGACCTGACCGAACTCGGCAGCGCGTGCCGAATACGTGGCGCGTGCTGAATCGGTCAGCAATTTGAACACGACTATCGCAAAGAGGATGATCCCGATGAACCCCACTCCACCCGAAACCCCGAGTGCGCGCTCGGCCATCTCAGAGGTCGAGAAGCCGAATCCAACCCGCAGCAGAATACTGGCATTGATCAGCACGAACACAATGTCCATAAGCCGCGGGTGCCGGATGTCGGAACCTTCGAACACGGGGAGGATTTTCGATCCGACTCCCATAATCAACAGGGTCACAAACCCGAGTGTTAATACGTGCATCGCGGGCAATGAAACCGGCGGTGGCAAAAGATCGCTCCACCCAGCATCGTCGAGCGATTCCAATGCCAGCATTAAGGCTCCGATAATCAGCCAGCCAAAGGCAGCTCGCACAAACCAGCCATACCTGTTGTAGCCGACGGGGAATCTTCGTATCGGGCCGCTCGGCCTCTCTAATACGCGAACGGCGAATACGAAAAGGGCCAGTCCGATTGAGAGCAGAATAAACCCGGTTGAAATCACTATTTGCTCTGAACCGGTGAAATGGCCCACGGCCAGAATCGCCAGTCCGGCCTGTAGCAGCCAGAAGGAAGCTATGTTGGCTCGTTCGTGAAGTGGTCTAAGCAGTAGGAATCCACGCAATGCACGAATAGTGACGGCGAAAATAAAGCTGGTGATAAAACCGAGCAGGGTCACATATATCAACGCCTCGTTCCATGCTGCATAAGCCAGGGGGGCGCTTTCCAGCGCCATTCGCACCGTGACGGCCAGATGAAGCCCACCGGCCAACACGGCCCAGGCTATCCCGGCCCACAGCCACATCTCCACTGATCCGGTTTTACGGGGTGCGGTTCGCATAACTCCCAGCAAAGACCAGCCGAAAACAAGCATTCCCGCGAACAGGATAATGCCCCCGGCGGCAAGCAACGGTTCGGTGAGAGAGGTTCTATAAAGGCTCTGACCCGAAAACCGGGTTGTCAGCCCGATTACGACTAACCACATGCTTATTTTCTGCGGCAGCGGGAAGTGGAGCGTACCACCGGTGAACCGGGGCACCACGTGATAGGCAAGCCCCATAATGAACAGCCCTGCCCAGCCAAACAACTGGGCGATTCCATGCGACTGCGAATGCGTTGCCCAGCTAAGACTGCGTTCAATGCCCAGTAACGGCATTATCAGTATCACCGCTCCGGTCGAAAACCCCAGCACCACTGCAACTATCAGCGCGGCGCGAACGAACGGACGGTATAAACGCTGTGACGACCAGCCCTGCATTGTCATAACTAAATTCTGGGCGCGTTCACGCGATAGTGAATCGAACTAACGTGAAGACACCATGAAAAAGATCAGTTAGCAGGATAAATGGATGGCGTCAGCGGGCCACCGAACAGGATGTCCTGCAGCGTTGCCATGGCATGGTTCTTAGCGGAGCAATCGGGATAAGCGTCTCGTAACTGGGTAAACGATTGCTGTGCAAACAGTGCCTTCGTAAACGTCATATCCGGGTAGTGTGCTGCGGCCTCGCGCCGTTCGATAAATCCCGTAGACGTTACAGATTTCAGCCTGCCCGCTTCGAACGACATCTGTATCCCGTCTGTATAGAACGAGATCTTCAGCTCGCCAGACCAGCCACGAAATACAGATTCCGCCAGCCGTTTTTCAATTAGCGGAGTCAGATGGCTGACCAATTTTGGCACATCTGGAACTCGCACGTACCAGGAATAGGCGTTCGTGGCGGCTCCTAACGGGGTATCGAATATCTGGTACGCCGGGTGACTACGCCCGAACGAAAACATGATCTTTTCGCACTGGTCCGTTCCTTCAGACGGGTATCGCCGGGCGAGTTGCTGAAGATCTACGAGCATCGACGTGGTCGCATCGAGCCAGCTAACGGACGGGTCGATTTCAAACATGTCTACACGGATAGCTCTGTTTTTCGCAAAAACGTTGTACTGATAAAAACCCACCGGTTCATCGTTAAATTCCAGGATCCGGATTCGACGGAAAACAGCGCTCGATTCACTGCGAGCAAACAATTCGCTTTCGAACGAATCTGCATCACGGTTGACCGTGATAAAAGCCCGGTCGCGGCTCGTTCGATAAGCATCGGCAATGAACCGGACGTCCAACCGTTCGGCGTCGCGGGCGGTGAACGGCGGCGTCTCGCCCTCGCCCGAAACGCTTTGCAGCAGTGCCGACGCGGTGATGCTGCCACCCAGGGAATCGATTGCGTACTCGTACCCGAACTGCCTGTAGTAGAACGGAATGCCCATAATGGCGCTGAAAAGATGCCCGCGGTCCTCTGACCATCTGTGCATCATCTCGAATTGCCGCCGCACAAGGCCGCGCCGCCGATAATCGGGGTGCGTCCCGACGATCTCAGGCATTCCCATCGGTGTGTCGATTCCTCCGATGTTCCATGTCTGCGATATCAGGCAAATGCTCGATACTATCTGACCCGTAGAAGTGTCTTCGACCAGGGTGAAATCGGATGCCTTAACTGCCCTGTTCACGCCCGCGAACAGATCGCGTGTCCACTGTGCAATATCGATCGCTGGTTTATTCTCGGGCGGCTCAATGTGGGCAAGCTCGTTGAGTAGTGCGACCTTCTCTGCATCATCGGGGGTCGCTGCCCGCAGTACCAGGCTGCCGTCTGTGTTCATTTGCTCCAACACTCCAGGGTCAAAACCCATTCCGCAGAAAAAAGATTGCTTCGCGACCGATCAGTATTCCATAGCGTGGTGTCTGATCGAATCCGATTTTACTGATGATTTTTTGTGATCGGACGAAGCCGAGTTCCGACTAACCCGCGAGGGTCGTGTCAGATATTTCGTCGTGACCGGTGATTCGAAGGTTCATCGGTTTTTCGTTAGCGTTGTGAAACTCTCTTTTACGACGAAAAACCGGCCTGTGTGGCCAGCGCCGCCTGCATCATGGCCCTTGCGTAACCGACCGTGTACGCGAACCCGGTGTAGTTCGACGATGAGACGCCATCGAATGGATGCTCTCTGTCGGCGTCGTTCTCGGGCGGGTGCTCGGGGTAGATCAGCCTCGGGTATTTCTGTCGAACCAGTTCGCTCATTACGGCGAACATATCGACTTGGCCCTCGTCGATCCAGACCTCGGTGTAGGCGAGATTTGGCACGCGGCTGACGATATTTCGAAAATGGACATGGTTGATCTGATCGCGTTCCCCAAAGTATCTGCACACTTCGACCGGGTCTTCGCCCAGTTCGCGGGTCACCCCACAGTCAAAAGTTATTCCGTTGTAAGGACTTGGCACAATATCGACCAGCCGCTTCCAGCCTTCGACTGAACTCATGATCTGGCCCGAGCCACGGCTGATCGGAGGAGGTGGGTCGTTGGGATGCAGGGCAAGGCGAACCCCGGCCTCTTCGGCTGCAGGCACGACCGCCTTGAGGTAATAGGTGACGTTATCCCACATTTCGTCGAGCGAGTGAGCCCCGTAACCGGCGAGCGGGCGTTCATCTTCACCGGGCTCGATAGGTGGCAGGTCTTTAACGCGTTCGTTCCTGAATTCCATCAGGCCGGAACCACCTCTACCGGCTACCACTTCGTACCCTTCGACGATTCGGTGGCTGTAAAAGTTGTATTCCATCACGGGCAGCCCCTGTCGGCCTGCGATACCTATGGCGTTGATGATTGTTTCGATATCTTCGTCGCGGCCAGGCTCGCCGTAACG